>JAAFHL010000072.1 GCA_013298365.1 Bacteroidota bacterium
CAGGAACGCTTATTCAGTCTATTACAGGTGGAACATATCAGGTAATTGCAGGGAAATGGGGCTATGTTACAACCGAACAAAATGTGAGTGCGCTTTCAAGTGTAAATGCAACTATTTATTTAGAAAAAGGGTATTATGATGATTTTGCCTTAGATTTTGCGTGGACACAAAGTGGTGCTGCCCCTCGTGGCAAATGGGAAAGAGGCGAGCCGATAGGCACAGATGATACGAACAATGGTTTTGCAAATCCTGAATTAGATGTTACAAATGATATTGGCAATCAGGCTTATGTAACAGGAAATGGAGGCGGAAATATCGGTGATGATGATGTGGACCAAGGGGAAACCGTTTTAACTTCTCCTATTTTTGATTTGACAGACTATACAAATCCTGTTATTCATTATAATTGGTGGTTTTTTAATGAAGATTTTGCCAATCAAGGCACACCTAACGACCATTTCACCATAGAAATTAGTAACGGCGGTTTGCCTATGCAGGTCAAGGACTATGCAAGCACGAACAATCAATGGAATGAGGACAGCATTGTGGTGAGTACTGCGATTGCGCCTACGGCAACTATGCAGCTCGTTTTGCGGGTAAAAGATTCTACACCTGGTCATATTTGCGAAGGCGCATTTGATAAGTTTTATATTACAGGCGCAAATATCATCAATGCTTTGGCAGATGGACAAATGAGCGCAAATGTAAATATCTTCCCAAATCCTTCGGCAGATGCTTTTACCTTTGAGTGGAATTTTGCAGAAAATAGCCAAGAAATGCACGTAGAAATCTACAATATTTTGGGCGAAAAAGTGGCGCAACATGCTTTGCAAGCTGCTCAAAAAGGAAAAATAAAGCTTAATCCTACACTTCCTTCGGGCATTTATATGGTGAAAATGGTAGCTGATAATAAAGTAGTGGCAATTCAAAAATGGGTAAAACTATAGTCTTTAGGACTTACGCAAAAAGCCATTTTTCTCCGTAAAAACAGGGTCGCAGCCCCGTTTTTACGGAGAAAAATTAGGCTTTTGCGTTATAACAAATATTTATCGTTTAATAGCTTTTAAGATACAACCTTATCTCAAAAGAAACGTTTATATTTGCAGTTTCAATTTATTCAAAACTTTTAATTTAATTATAACAATTTTATGGCAACAGCAGCAATTCAAATTACAGATGCTAATTTTGATACCGTGATAAAAGATTCTAACATCGTGTTAGTTGATTTTTGGGCGCAATGGTGCGGTCCTTGTAAGGCAATCGCTCCCATGATTGAAGAGTTAGCTACCGATTTCGCAGGGAAAATTACTATTGGCAAGTTAGATATAGATGTAAATGGCGTTACTTCTTCAAAATTTAGCGTAATGAGTATTCCTACTTTGCTCATTTTTAAAGATGGCGTAGTAGTAGATAAAATGGTGGGTGCGCCAAGTAAGGCTGTGTTAGCAGCAAAATTACAGGCGCAATTGGCTTAATCGTTTGCTACAAAAAAATAAAAACCGCTAAACGTAACATGCGTTTAGCGGCTTTTTTTATGGAGAAAAATTATTTTTTCTGGCTCATTTGAGCTTCCTTAAAATATTTCATCGGGACAAAGAGCATACCAAAACATTCGCCATCTTCTTTGCCTTGACGTTTGTGATGCACCTTGTGTGCCTTGCGTATCGCTCTCAAATAAGCATTGTCTGTGCGAGTGAAAATCTTGAACCTTTGATGAATGAAAATGTCATGTACCAAAAAGTAGCACAAACCATAAGCAGCAATACCTATACCTATCCACATCTTGAAGTCGCCGCCGTGCATGACTCCGAACATGATACAAAGCCAACTGGGAATGGCAAAAATAAGGAAGAAAGAATCATTTTTCTCAAAAAAATGTTCCTCGCCAATCACATGATGGTCTTCGTGCAGGTTCCAAAAAAAACCATGCATCACATATTTGTGCGCTGACCATGCCACAAATTCCATGGCAATAAAAGTGGCTATTGCGGTAAGAAAACCTAAGTAGATGTTCATAATGAATTATTTTTCTAAAAAAAATTGAGTATGCCAAAAAATAAAAATTGTAATAGTAACAGTAGATTTGCAATGGAATTTTCTTGATTTAACCCCAGTTTATGCCAACCCAAATGCAAGCAAAATGCGCCAATCCACCAGCCTATATAGTTTTGTACAGGAACGATGCCATTTTGCCATTGCCAAAAATGATATTTCATTGCAACAGGTTCGATGAAAATGTCTAATGTAACCATGATAGTTGTTGCAAGAATGGATTTTAGTAAGACATTTTTTGTCCATTTTTCTGCCCAACTTCCCGAAATATACAGCAACATAAACCAATTCGCCCCCATCACAAGTGGCGTTTCCCATAACTTCCAGCCTAAAGTTTCTTGGTAATGGTAAGTACCAAAAATAAGTCCCGTTTTTACCCCAATCACCTCAATGAAGAAACCATAAAGCACTGCAAAAACAATGTATGAAACGAGTTTAGAGCTAAATTGTTTATGATGTAGCAAAATGATGAGGGTAGAAAGCACCAAATTGAAGGAGGTGAGTTGTATAAACCAGATGGAAATCGGTGTAAGATAGCCGATGAGTCCTGTAATATACATAGAAATGAGTAGCGGCTGCGAATAGGAACGAATAAATGAAAGCATCTGTTGAAATGACGATTGTTATTTTTTTGCAAAGGAACGTTTTGTGTTGAAAAGAAACGTTCCCACGTGAAAATTGTTAAAGCCCCGTTTTTGTTTCAGAAGAAAGGGGAATGAAGGCTTCTTTTTTAGTATTAAGGCAATATTTACAATGGCTTTCTCCTAAAAAATAAAACCACAAAGTTCACAAAGTGAGTTATTTTCGATAAATCTTTGTGTGCTTTGTGAATCCTTTGAGAACTTTGTGTTAAAATTTAATCTCGTATTTTCGTATTTTTTTATGAAAGAGCCAGACAATATTTACGCCCAAAGAAAGCAATAAATAACCTAAAATGAGGGGATTTCCCCAAGAAATATAGACATTTAAGCCAAACCAATCCCCATAAAAATAAATAATGCCTACCCCAAAGGCAAATCGTAAAACTTCCCAAGCCAAAGAAGATGCTTTTTTATCCATAAATTCGGTATAACTATACACCGTCAAAAAGACAAAAACTCCGTAAATGAAAATGCCTGGCTTGCCAATGTCGCCAAAAGTGGCGAAGAAAAAAGTGAGGAAGGCGAAACTTATTGACATTTGAAAAAATGCCCAAGCAGTGAGAAAAGGAGGATTATTTTGCCCATATTTTTCGAAATGATAGGCATCTTTGATGTAATACACAGGGTATTTTGCGGCAACATCGGCAGGTCGCCAGCCCGTAGGCATAAACCAAATTTTTAATTTATCTTCCCAATTAGCGGTATGCCAAGCATCTTTTGTCAATTGCCAAAGATGTTGAAAATTGATTTTGATGGGATTCCAAGTGCGTGCAGGAACTGTGATGCCAAAAACAGGCGGTATTTCGGGCAATTCTGCTTGAAATGTGCCAAATATTTTGTCCCAAATAATGAAAATCTGCCCATAGTTTTTATCCAAATATTCGGGATTGAAGGCATGATGCACTCGATGATGAGAAGGTGTAACGATGATTTTTTCGAGAAAACCCATTTTATCAATATAGCGGGTGTGATACCAAAATTGCATGAACAGATGCAAAGGCGCAACAATCGTAATGACCCGCAAAGGCACACCCAAAAGTGCAGCAGGCAACAAGAAAAAAGTAAATAGATTGACAAAAGAGGACACACTTTGTCGCAATGCACAAGGCAAATCAAACTCCTCACTGCTGTGGTGAATGGCGTGTTTGTTCCAAAAGAAATTCACTTCATGGGCTATTCTATGCGTCCAATACCCTTGAAAATCAATCACAATAAAGGCAATAATATACGCCATTGGGCTTGCTTCTACATGGAAAATAGCCACCTTTCCCAATAGCCAACTATATGTTAAAATACTGACACTCAAACCTAACACGTCTTTTACGGTATTTGTAATCCCCGAACTTAGGCTTGAAACCGTATCCATCATCGGGGGAATATGTTCCCCTTTGAGATAGCCGTAGCTTTTTTCTATAATAATCAGCAATGTGAAAACAGGCATTGCGATAAGAAGGATTTTGCCGTATTCTTGCATAATGTTTTTGTTAAATAATGAACAAATATAGGGATTCCGATTTTAAAAAGCGAAATATTGTGAGATTCATTTTTATAAAACCTGATAAAACATTAACTTTGTAGCATGAAACATATAAATATTCTCATTTTTGTCTTATTAATGAGCGTAATTGCCTGTAAAACGCCTGCACCACTTGCGACTGTTCCGAATGTGGAACTCAAAAAATATGCAGGCACTTGGTATGAAATCGCTTCTTTTCCCATGAAAGCGCAAAAAAACTGCGCCTGTACGACTGCGGATTACACTTTGACGGATAAGGGCTATGTGATTGTCAAAAATCGCTGTCAAGATGAGAAAAGTGGCAGTATCAAAAAGATACAAGGTAAGGCTTTTGTAGGAAAAGAAAAAGATAATGCGAGGTTGAAAGTACAGTTTTTTCCGCCTTTCAAAGCGCCTTATTATATCATTGCGCTTGATACAGATGCGTATTACTATGCCGCAGTAGGTGCGCCTAATAGAAATTATTTATGGATTCTTTGTAGAGAAGCGGTAATGGATAGTACCCTATATCAAAGCATTACCGATTCTGTAAGGAAATTGGGTTTTGATACTAAGCGTTTGAAAATGACGCATCAGGGCTGTAACAAAAATCAATAACATTGTAATATTATGAAAAAAGTTTTCTTTCTACTTACCACAATTAGCGCATTTGTATTTGCCTGTAAAACGACAAAAAATGCTACGCAAGCTAAAACAAGTCCAAATATGGCACCAATCGCTTGGAAGGTGCTAAAAGCAGGTAACATGGGCAATGCGGAAACTGCAAAAAATGTCCTGATAAAATCAGATGCTGAATGGCAGAAAGAATGGGCGGAAACAAATCGCCGTTTTGACCCTGCGCCGCCTGCTCTGGAAGTAGATTTTGACAAAAACTGGGTTATCGGCTGTCATATTGGTACACGCAGCAATGGTGGCTATAGTGTGGGTATCAAAGATGTGAAAACGGCTAATGGTGAAATTACGGTTTCTATCACAGAAAATGCGCCAGGTAAAGGTTGTATGAATTCGGAAGTAATCACTCACCCTTTTGTCTATATAACTGTGCCACATTTTAGTGAGAAAAAAGTTAATTATTCGCTTGAAAAAGTGGTAAAGGATTGTAATTAAGGAAATAAAATGTGTTAAATCTTGCACTAAGATACAAATGTAGTTATCTTTGTGATAAATATTATTCAAATTATGGCAGAGCGCACATTTATCAGTTTTGATTGGGCAATAAAAAAAGTGCTAAGACACAAAGAAAACTTTACCGTTTTGGAAGGTTTTCTAAGTGAATTATTGGGTTTTGATATAAAAATCCAAAACTTGCTAGAAAGTGAAGCGAATAAGCAACACGAAAATGATAAATTTGATAGAGTTGATATTCTCGTAAAATCGCAAAAAGGGGAACTATTATTGATAGAGGTTCAATATGATGATGAAGATGATTATTTTCATCGTATGGTTTACGGTATCTCAAAACTGATTAGCGAATATATTGCAGAAGGGCAACCGTATGGCGCAATTAAAAAAGCCTATTCTATTAACATTATGTATTTTCGTTTGGGGCAGGGTAACGATTATATTTATGATTATGAAGGGCGTTTTGTAGGCAGGAAAAAAAAGGATATGTTGAACCCTACAAATCACCAAAAAATCAAGTATGGAATAGAAAGTGTTGCAGATATTTTTCCTAAATATGTAATTTTGCGAGTAGGTAGTTTTAAAGAGGCGAAAGTAACAGATACGATGGACGAATGGATGTATTTTCTCAAAAAAAGTGAAATAAAAGATGAGTTTACAGCGAAGGGAATGGCAGAAGCAAAACAGGTTTTGAGGTACGAAAATATGCAGCGAGAAGACCAAGTAGCCTATAATAGACATGTTGAAAATCGTAGAATAGAAATGGGGGTTACTGAAACGGCAATAGATAAAGGTAAAAGGCAACGCTCTATTGAAGTGGCAAAATTTCTTTTGTCAGAAAATACAAACATAAATATCATAATTGGCGCAACGCAATTAACAAGTGATGAAATAGCAAAAATTGCAAGTGGCGAAGAACTTGATAAAGAAGAAGAATAAAATCGCTTTACAAGGTAAACGCTCATAACTATGTTAAACCGCAGCGGCGTAGAAAATCTATTTAAGGTTTTCTACGCTGTATCTTTTTACTTCACATAACTTGGTATCATGCCCCTAATCCCCATATCTGTAACAATTTCGCCTGCGGCTGGCTCAAAATAACCATCAGGATTGGTGTCTTGCCATTCAAAACTTTTGTTATTGGAAAGCGAAACGGTAACCACAATGTCTTGTGTTTCTTTGCCTGTAATGGTCAGTTTGTTGGCAAAAGCGGCTGTTACTACGCACGAACCTGTGGGGATAGGCGAGGTAGAAGCAATGGGATTTACCACTGTTGTGGCAGGTGCATTGCCTTGTTGTGTATTAGCAGTAGGAATATAAGGCGGTGTTGCGGGCAATTCAAATGCCCAATATCCTTGCTTTTTGTCATCATTGATGCTTAGGTTTTGTGTTTTTACTTGAAAAGAACGAATATAGGTGTTAAAACCCACAAAAGAGGCAATCGTTCCGGTAAAATAAAAAGGCGGTAAACCCGCATAGACATACTTAAATTTGATGTCATAATTTTGGTAAGCCAAGGAAACCCGCAAATATTCGTAATCGCCTGCTTTTACTTTTGACAAAGGAATAGAGAAAAAGACCTCGCCATCTTTGACCTTTTTTAACGAATCAAAATCAATGGCATTGCTGCCGCCTAATGTATTTTCTTTGCCGATATAAACCGCATCTCCACTACCTAATTGCGTGAACATGGTAGGTGCTAATTCGATGTAGTGCATCGCAATGGAATTGAATTTTGGGCTTTGCGCTGCACGTCCTGATGCAAGGGTGGCGGGCATACCCAAATTATTCAGACGAACTTGCGTGGAATCTAATTTGACTTTAAAAACCAAATTAGGTGAGGTAGGCGTTGGCTTGACAGGGTCGCCACAGCCCCAAAGTGCTGAAAGTAAAATGCTTGTTATGCAAATGAGTAATCGCATGTTTGATAATTATTAGAAGTTGAAAATGTTGAAACGCAAATATTAGGAAATTATTTTTCCGCAGAAAATGCTCAATTATTTCTCATAAAAAATACTTGAATAAAAAGGTTGAGTTTCACCACAAAGTTCACAAGGAATTCACAAAGAACACAAAAATGTATAGAAAAATAGGCTGTTTTGTGTTCTTTGTGCTGGCTTTTGTTTGTGAACTTTGTGGTTTTATCTTTTATGAGAAAGCCATTTCAAAATTTATCATACAATTTCAGATGGTTTTGCATCCAATCTTGCATTTCTGCCACTACTTGTTGATGAAAAGCGTCTATCATTTCTTCGGGTGGATGTTCTCCTTCAAAAAAAGGCGGAATAATCGGCTCATGTACATAATGAACCAATTTTACAGGGCGAGGTAAAATCGTATTACCAATCCCTTTGACTAAAGGAATTGGTAACTTAAAAAATTTATAGGCTAAATCCGTAAGTTTGCTTTCTTCTACATTATAAACGTTGTCTGCGCCAGGACAAGCCGCCAAAATAATTGGGGACTGCGTTTTGATTGCTAATTTTGCAAAACCTTTTCTTTCTTCCCAAATAATCTTGAATTTTTCCTTAGACGAGCGAATCGCTTCTTTTGTGCCGCCTGGGGCAATCAATAAGAGATTATCTTTTTTCAACAAAATTTCTGCATTTTCGTGATTTGCCTCGTGCAGTGCCATTTTGTGCATCAACTTTGCGGTAAAGTCATTTTTGTAGAAGTTGCTGTCCGCCAATCCATACGGCAAACGCCCCATTTTGTATAAAATGGAGTAGCCCAACAATAAAATATCATAGGTCGCCAAACTATGATTGACCAAAACCATTGCTCTACCTTTTTCGGGTATTTTGGAAATGCCATCTACCCGATAACTATGATAATAGCGCATAAATTCCGCAAAAGGGACAAATTTTTTGATAAGTTCCCAATCGGGCTGCCCCTTGTAGGCTTTGGAAAAATCTTCTGTGGTTTTGGACATAATTGAGCCTGAATTTGCAAGGTATAACTTATAAGGAATGAGTGAAAAATAACTTGTTAAGGTTGTCCATTCTGCAAGAATCCAGAAAACTGATACTGAATCACTTAGCTTTTCTGGATTCTTGCAGAATGGTTATTGAACTTGTCGAAATATGGCTCTCTTATTTTTCACTCGTTCCTAACTACCGAAAAAAATATTTGTTAGAAATCATTTCATGGCTTCTACTTTATAGCCTGCTTTTTTCAAAAGTGTGATAACGCCATTTTCGCCAATAAGATGTGCAGCCCCAAAAGCAAAAAAAGTTTGTTTTTTCTGACACGCCGCCTCAATTACAGGAATCCAATTTTGATTTCGATTTTTGAGTAACTTGTCTTCATAATCCCCCATTTCCATTTCTTCTTCTTGCTCCATCAATTTTGCTACGCCAATAATGTCTTCTTTTTTGTAAAATTCGACCATTTCGGCATACATTTTCTTCATTTTGGGATATTCATCTATGGATTGCACCAGCCATTTTGCTTGTTCCTCTACGGGAATTGCATCAAGTGCGTCCATTTGGTCGCTTACCGTTTCCAAACCCAAGATTTTCTTTTCTTCTTCTTTCGCCATTTCCATAAATTTTTCTTCATACGAAACGGTTTTAGGACAGCCCATCAATTTAGGATACATCAACGCAGAAAGTAAAATGGGTTTCATTTTACCAAACATTTCGATGCCTATACCTATCGAATCCTTGAAAAAAGTATTGACTTTTGCGTACTCGGCAGGTGTAAGCAGTTTTTTGAGACTTTGCCCATCTTTCATAAAGGTTTTCATTTGCGCAGAAAGCATAGCCCCTTTGTTATCCATGTCTATTTCTAAATACAACTGCTTTGCTTCGGTAAATGCTTGTTCTATTTTGGCAGGAAAAACCATATCATCGGGGCAAATCGCATGAATTGTGCCATATAAATACGAAGGTGCTTTCAATCCATTGCCCGAAACTCGCCATAATAGGGCATTTTCGCTTGCCGCAGGTGCGTCTTGGGCAGAAACATCTTGCGAATAGCCTTTCAATACCCATGTAAGGGCAAAAATCAAGGAAAATATACAACTGAAAAAAGGTGTGTTCATGTTTTAGTTATAAGTTAACAGCTATCAAAACTCTTTCAACTCTTCCAAATACTGCTCTAATTGTATGATATAATTTTCATACATTTTGCGTATATACCAACGAAAAAACTCAACCATCAAGAGGCTGCTGACAATCATGTAGCCTACAAAAATATAGATGCCATTTCCAGACGAAAATCGTTCAAAAACATCGCCCATTACGGCTTCTGCTACAATATAATTGGTGATTTGTAGAAAAGGAATAAGTAAAACATTGCTCCAAAAATAAATTTTGGTATATTCTTTTAATTTTAGCACCAAATTATCTAAAACCGATTTTAAATTGTCATTTGTAATCGAAGCCGTTTTTACCAACAAATATTTTTGCCGATAAAAAAACAAATACACTACGCACAAAAGTCCCCAAATGCCCATGAGAATTTTGAGCATTGCGCCATTATAAATGAAAGGCATCACCACAAAAAAGACCAAGCAAATGGCAGTTATAATGATTTCATATTGCAAATGTTGTTGAATCGTTGCTACTACGCCTTTTGATTTGCCACTAAGCAAGTCCTTGATTTGCTGGGCATTATAGGAATCTGTTTCCTGCGCACTAAATTCCTTCCAAATATTTTTAAGGTTGTCTAATTCCATTGTCTGTAAAAAAATCTTGCAGATGTAAACTGATAATAGCTGATAAACGCCGATAGTTTCTGTTTTTTATTCCTCTATCTTTATCATGGTTCTTAATTTTTCCCGAATCCGATTCATTCTTACCCTTGCATTGTTTGCCGTTATTCCTATCATTTGTGCGATTTCTTCGTAGGGGTGGTCATCTAAATATAGCATAATAATCGCCCGTTCTATCTCCGAAAGCTGCTTGATTGCTTTATATAACAACTGAAACTGCTCATTTTTTTCTTGAAATTCGGTATCTTCGGGAATTTGAATTTTGAGTTCCAAAATATCTGTTTGCCCAGGTTTTTTACTTTCCTTTCTAAATGCAGAAATTGCGGTGTTTAAGGCAACTCTGTATATCCATGTCGTTACTTTTGATTCGCCCCGAAAGGAATCAAAAGACTTCCATAGTTGAAGAATTACTTCTTGAAACAGGTCTTTTTTGTCATCACGGTCATGGCAATACATACCACACACTTTGTGTATGATGCCTTGATGCTTATTAATTAAAGCTACAAATTCTGCTTCTGATGTTGTCTCTGCCACGCCTTTAAAGTGTTTTTTGTAAAATAGTAAGTAGCAAAATAAGAGAGAAAATTACAAAAAAGGTTGAAAAGCTTATTTTGGGCATAAGAATTTTTTTTCTTCCTTAAAATGATTACTTATCATTATAATGTCCTTTGCAAGAAATAACATAAATAGTATTTTCATCAACCGCATATATAATCCGGTCTTTTTCATTTATACGGCGAGACCAAAAACCTGCAAGGTTATTTTTCAGGGCTTCGGGCTTTCCAATACCTTCAAATGGCGTTTTGCTGCAATTCATGAGGAGTTCCAATATTTTTTTGCTTGTGCGCCATTCTCCGCTATTCCATTCGTAAAGATGTTCTAATGCTTCTGTCTCAAATAATATATTTCTCATTAGCGGGCTAAATGTGCGTATTTATGTTTGAGTTTGAGTGCAGACGCAACAATGCGAATATTTTCATAATTGGCAGGGAGATTTTCGTTGTCAGGTATCCAAACGCCTATCAACAAGGCATACGCCCCAAATAATTCGCTTACCCTTTTGAGATAATCGGCTACTTTTTCTTTGGTAGCTTGCGAATATTCATTAACAAGACACTCTTCAGACAACATCAATGCTACCTCCATTTCTAAGGAGGCTTGCACCCATTTTTCTACGTATAATTTATTGGCATTTGCAACAATATAGGCACTTGCTTCCATTTTTGAGGTAAAATGAGTAGCAATACAAGCTGCCACATCAAGTGCATTTGTTGTGATAGTTGTTAGACGACTTTCTGGATAAAAATTGTAAACATCGGCAATTTTTTCCATCAATGCTGTCAAATATCGCTTAAAAATATCTGATTGCATTTCCTGATAAAATGCCAATCTAAGTTCAAAAACCGATGTTAATATAGGATTTGCTAATGTACTGAAATCTTCCTCTAATGTTAAAAAATGAATGACTTCACTGTGTATTTTTTCAATCTGTTGTATATATGAATTATCAAGCGGTGAATGTTCGCCTGTCAGATAATGCGTAGCGTAAGATAGGTAATTGATTATTAACATAGTATATAAGAATTATAATTGCAAAGATACAAATTTAGGAAGAATAATATCGAAATTTTGTAAAAAAAGGATTTATCTTATCTATCCACCTCCCCCAATACGATATCTATGCTACCAATAATGGCAATCAAGTCCGAAATGAGTACCCCTCTGGAAATTTCGGATAAAACAGAAAGGTTGGAGAAACTTGCGCCTCTTGCTTTGCAGCGAAAAGGAATATCACTTTTGCCATCTGCCATAAAATAAAAACCTGTTTCGCCTCTTGGGTTTTCGGCTCGTACATAAAAATCGCCTTGTGTAGGACGCACTTTTGCAGGACATAAAGCCCTTGGGTCAAAATTGGGGCTACGTTGATGTTTTTTTAGCAAAACTTCTGCACATTGTTCTATAATTTTGAGCGACTCCTCGACTTCATCTACCCGCACCTTAAACCTGTCCCAACAGTCGCCCACTTTTCCCATTTCTCCTTTGCCAATAGGAATGTCAAAATCTAATTCGGGGTAAACAGAATAGGCATCTACTTTGCGCAAGTCCCATTTTAGCCCAGAACCTCGCAACACAGGACCCGAACAGCCATAATTTATGGCTACATGCAAAGGAAGTACCCCCACATTTGCCGTTCTTTGAATAAAAATACTATTATCAGTTACCAAACGGTTTAATTCTTGCATTTTCGGGCGAAAATATGTTACAAATTCTTGACATCTTTCCTCAAAACCCACAGGAATATCATAAAAAAGTCCGCCTATCCATATATAATTGTACAACATTCTTGCACCAGATACCCACTCTAACATACTCATAATGTGTTCTCTATCTCGAAAACACCACAAAAAAGGCGTAACTGCACCAACATCTAAGCCATACGTCCCTAAGGCAATCATATGCGAAGCAATACGATTGAGTTCTGCCACAAGGACACGTATATAATGCACACGAGGCGGAATATTTTCGGATATACCCAACATTTTTTCTACCCCCATCGCAAAAGCCAGGTTATTGTTCATCGAAGCCAAATAATCCATTCGGTCCGTATAGGGAATGATTTTGGGATATGCCAAAGATTCGGCATGTTTTTCAAAACAACGATGCAAATAGCCTAAATGTGGAATGACTTCTAAGACCATTTCACCATCTGTAACAACCTCTAAGCGTAATACGCCATGCGTAGAAGGATGTTGAGGACCTATATTTAAGACCATTTCTTGCGTTTTGAGGTCGCTGATTTGCGCTTTTGCCGCAGCAGCCCTTTCCACAAGTTGGTCGTAAGTAAATTGTTGTTGCATATTGTTCTTATTCAAATGCGATACTTTTATCTATATTTTTGCGTTACAAAGGTACTATTTTTAGCCTAACAATTATCCTTTGATTTAATAGGTAACCACAAAAAAGCGTAGAAAATAGCTTTTACACCATTTTCTACGCTTTTTTATATTAAAACAAGCATTATTATGCCAATTTAGCCACCATTCGAGCAACGCCACTTTTCAAGTTTGCTGCTTTATTTTTGTGGATAATGTTGTGTTTTGCAGTTCTATCAATTAAGCTAAATACTTTGGGAAGCATTTCGGTAGCTTCTTCTTTACTAGTTGTTGCACGAATTTTTCTAAGTGCAGTACGCATAGTTGAGTGCTTGTAGCGATTACGCAATCTTCTCACTGCTGTCTGTCTGATACGCTTCAATGCGGATTTGTGATGTGCCATCTTCTATGAAAAATTGATTATGAGTTATTTGTTAAATCTATTTTGGCTAAATGCTACATATAAATAGCGTTTAGTTGAAACAAGGCGCAAAGGTAAAAAGCTTTTGTGGGAAAAACAAATTATAAATAATAATTCTATCTTTTCACCCACAAAATAAATAGGATATAGCAGCATATTGAATAGCATTACTATTTCTCCCTTTCGATTCACTAGGTCTGAATCACGCCCAAATTAAAAGGCTTGACATCAGGATTGTGATTTGCAACTTCAATGCCCATGGAAATGATTTTTCTCGTATCCAAAGGATTGATAATGCCGTCCACCCACAAGCGAGCTGCCGCATAGTATGGACTTGTTTGTGCCAAATATCTGTCCGTAATTTCAGAAAGTAGCTTTTCTTTTTCTTCAGGCTCAATCACTTTGCCTTTTGCTTTGAGGGAAGCCACTTGAATTTGCAACAAGGTATTTGCGGCTTGTGCGCCCCCCATAACGGCAATTTGCGCAGTGGGCCAAGCAAAAATAAGGCGAGGGTCATACGCTTTTCCACACATCGCATAGTTGCCTGCGCCATAGGAATTGCCTGTGATGAAGGTAAATTTCGGCACAACGGAATTTGCCACTGCGTTTACCATTTTTGCGCCATCTTTGATAATGCCACCTTGCTCCGAGCGTGAACCGACCATAAAGCCTGTTACATCTTGGAAAAACACCAATGGAATCCGTTTTTGGTTACAATTCATGATAAAACGGGCGGCTTTGTCCGCACTATCGGAATAGATAACGCCCCCAAATTGCATTTCGCCTTTGGCAGAACGAATGACTTGTCTTTGATTTGCGACAATCCCAACTGCCCAGCCATCTATGCGTGCATAGCCTGTAACGATGCTTTTGCCATAACCTTGTTTATATTCGTCCCAAGAATCGGCATCTACAATTCTTTCAATGATTTCTCTTGTTTCATATGGTTTTGAACGCTCAACAGGCATGATTCCTGTCAATTCTTTGGGGTCAAATTCGGGTGCTTGGGGTTTTGCACGATGAAAACCTGCTTTGGGTTTTTCGCCAATTTTAGAGACCAAAGAGCGAATTTTCTCCAAACAAACCGTATCATTTGCCATTTTGTAGTCAGTAACGCCCGAAATTTCGCAGTGCATGGTTGCACCGCCTAAGACTTCTTCTGCCACATCTTCCCCAATCGCCGACTTCACCAAATAAGGACCTGCCAAGAAAACAGAACCCGTTCCATCTACAATCAACGCCTCATCACTCATAATCGGCAAATATGCGCAACCTGCCACACAAGGTCCCATAATTGCC
>JAAFHL010000073.1:0-6633 GCA_013298365.1 Bacteroidota bacterium
AAGGTGAGTCCTCCATTTAGAAGTGACACAGGAGTGACATCTCCATAGATAGCACTCTGACCTATGAAACCGCCAATTTTCCAGCTATTACGCATTTTAGCGGGGTACAAGCCTTCGCCACGCTCGTACTTTTCTTGTTGTTCGCGGTATTTCGCGGGAATACTGTCCCCTTCTTCCGCTTGTGCGAATACGTTCCCAGATACCACTGTACCCAGTAAAACGGTAAGTAAAAGGTTTCTCATCTTTTCCATATAAAAATAAAAGTGTAATACAAAATCAAAAAAATGAAGTGAATTTGCCTCAATTTGGGGGCAAAGATACTCAAATTTCAGATAGTAGTTGAAAAAAATATAATAACTTAAAAAAATTAATATATATATGATTAGAAATTGCTCAATTAAGAATATCCAATTATGTAAACTATTGCTTTACAGCTTTGTACATTTCCATAATACTTGGTAAATCAAAACTATTTTTTTGAGGAATCCCCTCAGAAAATATAATTAAAGCATTTCCTTTTTGAATAATATATCGAAAATGGTAGCTTGCTCCCAAATCTTCATCTTTTCTTTCAAACACAAACCCCAATGAATCTTCTACAATTAGCTTAGAGAAATCACTTTCAAACTTCTCATTTTCTATTTTGTTGCTCAACCAGCTTGTCGCAGTCTCCGCTGAATCAGGCGAGTACATATCTACACGCACACTAAACTGGGGTGATGCAATTACAAGTGCTTTTTCTCGAGATTGAGGGTCTTCAGTGATATTGGCATCTTTGGGCACTTGTATAACCGTAGGGATACCATATTTTTCCAAATTGATAGGAGAAAGCACTAACTCATGATTTGCACTATTTTGAGTATCACATGAGGTATAACATGTACATACTATCAAAACACACACAAAAATATTTCCCCTAAATTTCATTAGTTTTATCTTACAATTCTAAAATCTTGGCAAAAGTAAGAAAGTAAATTGAAATAAACAAAATTTTTCTTGTATTTTCGTGCAGTTTTTTTTCTAATTTCTTTATTTTAAAATATAACTAATTGATTTTATGAATATTATACTTGTTGGCTATGGCAAAATGGGCAAAGCTATCGAAGCAGAATCTTTGCAAAGAGGACACAAAATTGTCTGTATTGTAGAGAAAAATGATGTAAGTAAACTACATATAAACTACACAAATAATGCAGATGTTCTCATTGATTTTACGCACCCTGATAGCATTTTAGAAAATATCCGTAATTATGCTACATTAGGCTTACCAATTGTGTGCGGCACAACAGGTTGGAATCATGCGATAGAGGAGGTAAATGCAATCATTGCAGCTCATAATATCGGATTTATGTATAGTTCTAATTTCTCTATTGGCGTAAATTTGCTCTTTAAACTTAACAAAGAACTGGCGAAATGGATGAATCCTTATCCTCAATACGACTGTTTTGTGGAAGAACAACATCACCGTTACAAAGCCGACGCACCGAGTGGGACAGCTTTGTCTTTGGCAAACGACATCTTAACGAATTTAGCGAGAAAAAATTGTGTCATAACGGATGCTTTACAAAATCGTAGCCCAAAAGAGGAGGAACTATCAGTAGGTTATATTAGAGGGGGAGAAATAATTGGTAAACATAAAGTGAGCTATAGTTCTGATATTGATACGATTAGCATCGAACATTTTGCGCATAATCGCAGAGGATTCGCTTTAGGAGCAGTAATTGCGGCAGAATGGATACAAGGTAAGCAAGGTTTTTATAACTTTGCCGAAATATTTTGAGAAAAATGCAAATCTCGTAACAGATTTTGCCTTATTTCTACTAATGAAACAAAAACGCTGCGAACATCGGTTTTTCTTATCTGCCACATTTACACGCAAAAATCATTTATAAATAATGTCAGCACCAGCAATTTTTTATTTGACACTCTACCTACTGTCTGTAATAGGTACTCGTTTGGGTTTGTATAAACTGTTTGAAAAAGCAGGAGAAGATAACTGGAAGGCTTTTGTGCCTGTTCTCAGCGATATAGTATGGGTAAAACTCATTGATAAACCTAAATGGTGGGTTGTGATGTGTTTTTTGCCTGCGGCTCGTACCTTGGTCAAAGTACAAATGCGCATAGATTTAGCCAAAGGTTTTAACCGCAATACATGGTGGGAACATGCTGCTGCTGCGATTTTGCCTTTTATTTATTTTCCGTATATCGGTTTTCAACCTACGGGAAGTCTGCCTTCTGCTGAAAATAACGATTCTCCTCGCAAAAGAGGTGCGTTACCTGCAAAACCGAATGGTGTTGTGTTTATCACACCCGAGCAACATAAAGCCTTTTACCCCGAACCTATTTCGAGTGGAAGAGAGTGGTATGATGCCATTTTATATGCAGGTACTGCGGCTGTTATAATACGTACTCTTTACTTTGAAGCTTTTGTGATTCCTACAACTTCTATGGAGCGTACCTTAATGGCGGGCGATTTCTTGTTTGTGAGCAAGTTTCATTATGGCTGTAGAATGCCAATGGTGCCTTTTGCCTTGCCTTTCGTCCACAATCAATTGCCTGTGGTAGGGGGGAAGTCCTATCTTACACCATTTGAATTGCCTTATTTTCGTTTGCCTGGACTTACTACCATTAAACGTAATGATATTGTGGTTTTCAACTATCCTGCGCATGATATAGATAATTCGGGCATTATTCCTTATGGAACGATAGATGAGCCAAGCATGAAAGAAAACTATATTAAACGTTGTGTAGGGATGCCGGGCGATGTATTAGAAGTAAAAATGGGACAGCTATTTATTAATCAAAAACCTGCGGAACGTCCTGAATTTCAGCAGTCTTCTTACTGTGTAGATGCGCCACTTGCACCATTACTTATGGACAAACAAGGTTTTCGAGTATTTAATCCCGAAAAACCTGACCAAAATGCGGATTGCCTTTACGACCCAAATAGAACAGGTTGTGCAACGGGCTATGGACTTTGGTGTACGCCTGCGATGGCAGAAAAAGTGAAATCTTTGCCTGATGTAAAAAGTGTAACCGAACAAATTGCTCCTGTTGAGGTGAGAGAGGAAGGGATTTACCCTTCGGGCATTACCCGTGAGGGACTTGTATTGGAGCATAACAATCGAGACAATTTTGGTCCTTTGAAACTGCCAAGACAAGGGGAGGCAATTCCTTTGACCGAAAAAAATTACCGCTTATATATACGTTGTATCAAAAACTATGAAAAACGAGATTTTGCTTATAAAGGCGGCAAATTTTATATAGATGGAAAGGAAACTACACAATATGTGCCTAATATGAACTACTATTTTATGATGGGCGACAACCGTCATAATTCAGGAGATAGCCGTTATTGGGGCTTTGTGCCTGAAAATCATATTGTTGGTACACCGATTTTCATCTTCTTCTCTACCGAAAACATCACAAATCCAAGCAAATGGAGACTTAGTCGTATTGGAACATCTTGTGTGAAATAAATGAAGCTATATTCATAGCAAAAGAGGCGGTCTTACAAGGCTGCCTCTTTTTGTATTTTAGCTGACAGGCAACAACAACCTGAAAAATAAGTATCAAAACTAAATTCATGGAACGTCTTTTGTTACAACAGAAATTTGGCTTGCTACCAGTGCCAACGCTTTTCCATTTGTAATAAATTCATTGCTCATTGAGTAGGAATTCTTGCCCATTGTTGTCTTATTTTCATTTGTAAGCGGACTAAGAAATTTCCTAAATCACCAATTGATGGATTTGATTCTCCGCAATCCAATACCTTTGTTATGCCGAGCTTTTTATTTACCAGTTTAAATCTTCCAGATTCATCTATGTGTGTACATCATACTTTGCAAGGCATCAATTTCTTGCTGATATTTTAGCAAAAGTGCCTCATAATCCGCTTTGTTTTTATACAAATCAGGGATTTTTGTCTCCGTTTTTTGTGTAGAAAATTTGCGGTCTCCATTGTAAAGAAAATCTTGAATGTTTATTTTCATATGTTGATTAAGGCTAATTCTTGTTGTAAGCGATAATGCCTATTGAGTTTTGCTAAACTCCAAGTTGTAAAATTTGACATCTTTGTTTTTTTTACAAAAATACGCTATTTTTTTTCTTTGCTGCAAATAAAAAATGAGGAGAAACGAATTATCTACACATAAAATAGGGGCTTCATTTTCAAGTGAAAAAAACTTTTCAAAAAAAATGAAAAAAAGTTTATAAAAGACTTGCTATTATAAAAAATAGGTGTACCTTTGCACCGCAGTTTTGAAATACATATCTCATTGATTATCAAAACGGGTCTGAAATTTTATATACTACTTACAGAGCAAGAAAGCGTAGAAACTTTCCAAAACGACTCAAAGTAGAATCATGCTTTAATATATAAAGCCGCTGATAAACACATTTTCCAATTTGTCCACGCATCTTGGTGTGCTTTTTAGCCTATTTATTTTCGCATAATTCCAATCGAATCGCCCCGCTCGATAAGTTTATCTAATCATTTTGCGCCCGCAAAAATAAGGTAACATTTTTATACAAGGAAGCGAAATGCCTACCATACAACAATTAGTAAGAAAAGGTCGCACAGATAAAACGTACAAGAGCAAGTCTCCTGCACTTTCGTCTTGTCCGCAACGTAGAGGCGTTTGTTTGCGTGTTTATACAACAACACCCAAAAAACCAAACTCCGCTTTGCGTAAGGTTGCGCGTGTTCGTCTCACGAATAAGTTAGAAGTAACCGCATACATCGGCGGTGAAGGACACAATCTCCAAGAACACTCCATCGTTTTAGTACGTGGTGGAAGGGTAAAAGACCTTCCAGGGGTACGTTATCACATCGTTCGTGGTGCATTAGACACAGCGGGCGTAGCTAACAGAAAGCAAAGTCGTTCTAAATATGGGGCTAAACGTCCAAAACCAGGGCAGCCGGCAGCAGGTGCTAAAGGCGGAAAACCAGCTCCAGGTAAGAAAAAATAATCATTCCAATTCAAGGTAAGAATTCATGAGAAAGGCTAAACCGAAGAAACGAATCATTCTTCCCGATCCCAAATACCGTAGCGAAGTTGTTGCAAAATTTGTAAACCACTTAATGTTACAAGGGAAAAAAAGTACAGCTTATACCATTATTTATGGCGCACTCGAAATTGTGGAACAAAAAACACAACAAAACGGGTTGGATATTTTCCAAAGAGCGATAGATAATGTGAGACCTACTGTAGAGGTAAAAAGCCGCAGAGTAGGCGGCGCTACTTTCCAAGTGCCAACAGAAGTTAAGCCAGAAAGAAGTCTTTCTGTCGGTATGAAATGGCTCATTAAGTATGCACGTGATAAAAGTGGTAAGTCAATGAAAGAAAAATTAGCGAATGACATCTTGGCAGCCGCAAAAGGCGAAGGTTCAGCCGTTAAGAAAAGAGATGACACCCACAAAATGGCAGAAGCAAACAAAGCATTTGCACATTTTAGAATGTAAAAGTGAAAGTTGAAAGTTTAATATGGATAATGAAAAGTTGAAAAAACTGCCATTTCTAATAAAAAATCGCAAACTTTTAGTCACAAACAACCAATTTTAAAAGTTCCTTAGTTGTTGCGTTTAAAAAAAAGTACAGTAACTTTTCACGCTTAACGCTCAACTCTCAACTATATTTAATTTTATGTCAAAAGATAAACTTCCTCTCAAACGCTGTCGTAATATTGGTATCATGGCTCACATTGATGCGGGCAAAACTACTACTACGGAGCGTATCTTGTACTATACTGGTGTAGTACATAGAATGGGAGAGGTACATGATGGTGCGGCAACAACCGACTGGATGGAGCAGGAACAAGAGCGTGGTATCACAATCACTTCTGCCGCCGTAACTACTTTCTGGAAATTCAATAAAGAAGATTATCGCATCAACATTATTGATACACCAGGTCACGTAGATTTTACCGTAGAGGTAGAGCGTTCTTTGCGTGTATTAGATGGTTCTGTTGCTTTATTTAGTGCAGTTGATGGGGTAGAGCCTCAGTCTGAAACCGTATGGAGACAAGCTGATAGATATCAAGTGCCTCGTATCGCTTTCGTTAATAAGATGGACCGTGTAGGTTCAGACTTCTTTAACGTAGAAAAGCAAATTCGTGAAATGTTGGGCGCAAATCCTGTTCCTATTCAAATTCCGATTGGTGCAGAAGATAAATTCATCGGTGTTGTAGATTTGATTACAAATAAAGGCATCGAATGGAATAAAGAGGATTTAGGAATGACTTTCAAAGAAATCGCTATTCCTGAAGATTTGAAAGAAACCGTTGCTGAGTATAGAACAAAAATGATTGAGTCGATTGCTGAATATGATGATGATTTGATGGAAAAGTATTTTTCTAATCCTGATAGCATCACAGAACAAGAAATCAACAACGCATTGCGTGCCGCTACCATAGATATGAAAATATTCCCTATGATGTGCGGTTCAGCATTTAAGAACAAAGGTGTTCAAGCTTTATTAGATGCAGTTTGTTTATACTTCCCTTCTCCTGAAGACATTCCTGCTGTACCAGCAGAGAATATAAAAACAGGTGAAACAGTAATGCGCAATCCAACTAATAATGAGCCGTTTACTGCATTAGCGTTCAAAATTATGACGCATCCGCAGGCGGGAC
>JAAFHL010000073.1:6643-9324 GCA_013298365.1 Bacteroidota bacterium
CGTATTACCTTTATTCGTGTATATTCGGGTGTATTAGAAAGCGGTTCTTATATTATCAATACTCGCTCTGGCGATAAAGAACGTGTAAGCCGGATTTCTCAAATGCACGCAAATAAGCAACACGATATACCTTTGGCAGAAGCTGGGGACATTGTTGTGGTAGTAGGTGTGAAAAATGTTCGTACAGGTGATACCTTCTGTGAACTTAATCACCCTGTTATTTTGGAAGCCATTGATTTTCCAGAGCCGGTAATTCGTTTGGCAATAGAACCTAAAACTACTGCTGACCAAGACAGATTGGCGAATGGTTTATCTAAACTTGCAGATGAAGATCCTACTTTCAAAGTAAATACTGACGAAGAAACAGGACAAACCATTATCGCAGGTATGGGCGAGCTTCACTTAGAGATTCTTATTGACCGCTTGAAACGTGAGTTTAAAGTTGAGGTTAATCAAGGAAATCCACAAGTATCTTATCGTGAGGCAATTACTAAAGCAGTAACGCATCGTGAAGTTTATAAGAAACAAACAGGTGGTAGAGGTAAATTTGCAGATGTACAGATTGAGTTTATTCCAATGGAAGGTGATGGATTTGAATTTGTAAATGACATCAAAGGCGGTTCTATTCCTAGAGAGTTTGTTCCTTCTGTGGAAAAAGGTATCAAGGAAGCCCTAAAAGACGGTGTACTCGCAGGATATATCCTTGGTGGTGTGAAAGCTAGGCTTTTTGATGGTAGTTTCCATGCGGTTGACTCAGATTCATATTCCTTCGAAATTGCAGGTCGTTTAGCATTTAAGGAGGCATGTTCCAAGGCAAGTCCTATTATCTTAGAGCCTATTATGGCAGTAGAGGTAGTAACACCTGAAGAATATATGGGAGCTGTAATGGGAGACTTAAACCGCCGCCGTGGAATGATTGAAGGACAAGGAAATAGAGGTAATGCTGAAGTAATTAAAGCAAAAGTGCCCCTTTCTGAGTTATTTGGATATGTTACACAGTTGCGTACAAATACTTCTGGTCGTGCCGTTTCTACTATGCAGTTCTCTCATTATGCACCTGCACCTAGAAATATTCAAGAGGAGGTAGTTGCTAAAGCAAAAGGTATTAAAGCACAACAATAATCATGACGCAAAAGATTAGAATTAAGCTTAAGTCTTACGACCACAATTTGGTGGATAAATCTGCCGAAAAAATTGTGAAAACGGTGAAAGCCACCGGAGCAGTAGTTAGCGGTCCGATTCCTTTGCCTACCGAAAAGGTAATCATTACGGTAAATCGCTCTCCGCACGTAAACAAAAAAGCAAGAGAACAGTTCGAGGTTTGTTCTTACAAAAGACTCATAGACATCTTCAGCTCCAGTCCTAAAACGGTGGATGTGTTGATGAAATTGGAACTCCCTAGCGGAGTAGATGTAGAAATCAAGGTTTGATAGATGTTTTTTATCTTCACTTATTAAGCTTTCGCAAGATGGCAGGATTAATCGGAAAGAAAGTCGGGATGACAAGCATCTTTGACGCAAATCGTAAAAGCATTGCTTGCACTTTAATATATGTTGAGCCAAATATTGTAACTCACGTTAAAACCGCTGATTCAAAAGACGGATACGATGCAATACAATTGGCAGCTTTCGAAAAGAAAGAAAAGCATACTACGAAACCCTTAATGGGGCATTTCAAAAGAGCAAGCACTACTCCTAAACGTAAATTGGCAGAATTTGTGTTTAAACAAAATCTGAGTTTAGGAGATACTGTATCAGTGGACTTGTTTGCCGAAGGAGAATCTGTAGTTATTACAGGAACTTCCAAGGGAAAAGGTTTCCAAGGGGTAGTAAAACGTCACGGTTTCCACGGAGTAGGTATGGGTACTCACGGACAACACAACCGTATGCGTGCTCCTGGTTCACTCGGTCCTGGTTCAACCCCTTCTCGTGTATTCAAAGGCATGAAGATGGCAGGTAGAATGGGAGGAGACCAAGTGAAAGTCAAAAACCTTAAGGTGTTGAAAGTTTATCCAGAGAAAAATTTGTTGGTAATTTCGGGAGCTGTTCCCGGACATAATGGTTCTTACGTGTTTGTTGAAAAATAATATGGACTTAACTATATTGAACATACAAGGCGGACAAACCGGTCGTTCCGCAACGCTATCTCCCGAAGTATTTGGCTTAGAAACGCCCAGTGACCACGCAATTTATCAAGATGTTCGTTACATCTTAGCAAATCGCCGTCAAGGGACACACAAAGCCAAGACTCGTGCAGAAGTAAGTGGTACTACCAAGAAAATGTATCGCCAAAAAGGAACGGGTAATGCCCATCAAGGTTCTAAGCGTTCTCCCTTGCATCGTCATGGAGGTCGTGTTTTTGGACCCACACCGCATGAATACGGTTTCAGTATGAACAAAAAAATGAGAGCATTAGCACGTAAAAGTGCGCTCACATACAAAGCTCGTACTGCTACTGTTACTGTTGTCGAGAATTTCCAGTTTGATGCACCTAAAACAAAACAGTTTATTTCTGTTTTGAGTAGCTTAAACGTGTCAGGAAAGAAAGTTTTGTTTGTTCTTCCTTCTCCTTCCCCGGAAGATGTAGCAGCAAGACAAGCAAAAGCAGCAGAAGGAAAAGCTGAAAAGAAAGCGGTTAATACTGTTTACTTATCTGGCAGAAACGTACCAAAAGTAAATATC
>JAAFHL010000073.1:9334-14558 GCA_013298365.1 Bacteroidota bacterium
GCTGAAGTGTTAGTGCTTACCGAAGGTGCATTAGGTTTCATCAACGAAAAATTAGCAAAATAAGTTGAAAGTCAGTAGTTGAGTCTTGAAGGTTAGGATTTGTTAAAATAGCAATCATATTCTTTCTTTTCTCAAACTATCCACTTTTCACTATCAACTATCAACTAATATTATGATACTTGTACGTCCATTACTTACCGAAAAGTCCACAAAAGGCTCAGAGCATAAAAAACACCCTGTGTTTAGCTTTGAAGTTAATATGGATGCTAACAAACTCGACATCGCAGAAGAAGTTGAAAGCATCTATGGCGTAAAGGTAGAGGAAGTAAGAACAATGGTGGCTCGCGGTAAAAAACATACTCGCCAAACTAAAAAGGGAGTATCTCGTGGAAAGTCGCCAAACTATAAGAAAGCTATTGTCAAATTGAAAGACGGTGGCACAATTGATTTCTACACAAACGTTTAAAGCAGGTTAGATAGAAATGGGTATCAGAAAACTAAAACCGAATACACCGGGGCAGCGATTGAGGTCAGTATCTGACTTTAATACGATTACCAAATCGACTCCGGAAAAAAACCTGCTCCGTCCACATAGCAAATCTGGTGGTAGAAACGGAAGAGGAGAAATGACCATGCGCTATCGTGGTGGTGGACACAAACGTAGATATCGTTTGATTGACTTCAAACGTAATAAAGTAGGTGTTCCAGCTGTAGTAAATGCGATTGAGTATGATCCAAATCGTTCAGCACGTATTGCGCTACTTTTCTACAAAGATGGAGAAAAAAGATATATCCTTGCTCCCGATGGTTTAAAAGTAGGACAAACAGTTGTTGCGGGTGAGTTAGTAGAACCTACAATGGGCAATGCTATGCAAATTCGCAATATACCTGTTGGTACTTTTGTACACAACATAGAGTTGCAGCCTGGTAAAGGCGGTGCAATGGCGAGAAGTGCGGGAACTCATGCGCAGATTGTAGGGCGTGATGGGAAATATTCTAATCTTCGTCTTCCTTCAGGAGAGTCTCGTTTAGTATTAGGTACTTGTATGGCTACTATTGGTACAGTAAGTAATCCTGAACATCTGAACATTGACTTAGGAAAAGCTGGACGTAGAAGATGGCTTGGAAGAAGACCTAGAAACAGAGGTGTTTCAATGAACCCTGTAGATCACCCCATGGGTGGTGGTGAAGGACGTTCGTCAGGTGGACATCCTCGGAGCCGTAAAGGTATTCCTGCTAAAGGGTACAAAACACGTTCTCCTAAAAAATCATCTAATCGTTTTATCATCAGTAGAGCTAAAAGCAAATAAGCATAAAGCAAATGGCTAGATCATTAAAGAAAGGACCTTTCGTAGATCCTAAATTGGATATAAAAGTAACTAAAATGAGTCAGACGACTGCTAAAAGACCAATTAAAACTTGGGCTCGTCGTTCTATGATTTCTCCCGATTTTGTCGGGCATACTTTTACTGTACACAACGGAAATAAATTTATTCCGGTTTACGTAACGGAAAATATGGTAGGACACCGCCTTGGCGAATTTGCACCTACTCGTACTTTCAAAGGACATGCTGGCAATCGTAAGGATAAAGGCAAACGCTAAGAAGTTTAGAGTTAAAAGTTGAGAGTTGAATGTTAGGGTAGCGTTGATGTTGATTAGCTATTGTTAGACTAAACAACGGTACATTATCTTCTAATTTTATGAAACTTTCAACTATCAACTATCAATTTTCAACTAAAAAAACGATATGACTCGTAAAGAAAAAATTGCAGCTGGTCTTGAAAAACTTCCTAAAAGAAACCGCGTAGTAGCGCAACGTCGTAAGGAAGAAAAAGCAGAAGTTGCAAAGGTGATACTTCGTAATTATCAAGGTTCGCCTCGCAAAATGCGCTTGATTGTGGACCAGATTCGTGGCATGGAAGTATTCCAAGCAATGAATGTGATGAAATTTACTTCAAGAGCTGGCGCACCTTATATTGCTAAACTCATCAAAGCAGCAATCGCAAGCTACGAAGAGAAACTAAAGGATCGTGTAGATGTAGGTACACATTACATCAGCCAAGTATTTGTAGATGGTGGTAGAATGTTGAAAAGAATGCAACCTGCTCCGCAAGGAAGAGGACATATTATTCGCAAACGCTCTTGCCATGTAACCTTAGTCATTGACAAAGCATAATTTTAAGCTATATACAAAGCCAAGGCTTGTAGCTAATTTTACAATATAATGGGACAGAAAACACATCCTATCGGATTCAGATTAGGAATCACCAAAGGCTGGGATTCTAATTGGTATGGAGGTAAAAATTTTGCAGATAAACTTATCGAAGATGAGAAAATCCGTGATTATTTGACTACTCGTATCAACAAAGTGAAAACGGGCGATAAAAAGTCTGAAAAGGGAAGATTTACAGGTGGTATATCTAAAATCGTAATTGAGCGTACACTCAAAAGGATTACGATTACGATACACACTTCTCGTCCAGGCATCGTCATTGGCAAAGGGGGTGAAAATGTTGATGCTTTGCGGGAAGAAATCAAAAATCTTACCAAAAAAGATGTTCAAATTAACATCTACGAGATAAAGCGTGCAGAATTAGATGCAGTTTTAGTAGGACAACAAGTAGCACAACAATTAGAGGCTCGTATCTCTTTTCGCCGTGCAATGAAAATGTCCTTGGCTGCAACAACTCGTGCAGGTGCCGGCGGTTGTAAAATCATGTGTTCGGGTCGTTTAGGAGGTGCAGAGATGGCACGTACTGAGCAGTATAAAGAAGGACGTGTTCCTCTTCAAACGCTTCGTGCAGACATTGACTATGCCTTGGTCGAAGCTCGTACTATTTATGGTGCAATCGGTGTGAAAGTATGGATATTCCGTCAAGAGCTTTATGGTAAAGTGGATTTATCTCCTGCTGGTGGCAACAATTCTGGTGGATTCTCTGGCGAAGCTGGTGGAGACGGTGGAAATAGAGGAAACAACAGAGGTGATAGAGGTGGAGATAGAAGAGGCGGTAATAGAGATAACCGTTCTGGAGGTGGTGGAGATAGAAGAGGCGCAAACAATGCGGGTGGCGGTGCAAATGCAAATGCAGGTGCCAAAGGTCGTAATGACAGACGTAAAAAATAAGAATTTATAAAATTTATTTTTCCATAGTCTTTGTTATTTAAAATGAGTTGCTTACCTTTGCAGCCCGCTTGGGATATATAGACTAAAAGCTAGATAAATTGTTCAAAAGTAAATAGAGATTTGTTAGTTGATAAGTGAAAAACTTTCAACTTTCAACTTTCAACTTTCAACTTTAAAATAATGTTACAACCGAAGAAGACGAAATACAGAAAGATGCATAAGATGGTGATGAAGGGTAATGCACAAAGAGGTGCAGAAATCTCCTTTGGTTCTTATGCCCTCAAAGCCATAGAGCCAGGTTGGATATCCTCTCGTCAAATCGAAGCCACTCGTGTTACTATCTCTCGTGCCATGAAAAGAGAGGGTAAATTCTGGATTCGTATTTTCCCTGACAAACCTATCACGAAAAAACCTGCAGAGGTACGTATGGGTAAAGGAAAAGGAGCACCAGAATACTGGGCTGCCGTAGTGCATCCAGGTAGAATCTTGTTCGAGTTAGACGGTGTTCCCCAAGACGTAGCAGAAGAAGCGTTACGCCTTGCAGCAAATAAGCTTCCTATCAAGACCAAGTTTCTCCTAAGAAGAGACTTATAAGTTTTTCTAATCATGAAGGCAACAGAAATACGCGAACTTAGCATCGAAGAAATTGGTGCAAAATTAGAAGAAGTACGTGATCAATATGCACGTATGCGTCTCAATCATGCAGTATCTGGGATTGAAAGTCCCGCTACGATTAAGTTTACTCGCAGAGATATTGCACGTTTGCTCACTATTATGAACGAAAAAACGCTACAAGAATTGAATAAATAATTGAGCCATGAGTGAAATTACAAGAAATTTTCGCAAAGTCCGTGTAGGGAAAGTATTAAGTAACAAGATGGAGAAATCTATCGTTGTAGCTGTAGAATACAAGAAAAAACACCCTATGTACGGAAAATTCCTAAAAAAGACTTCTACATTCATGGCACATGATGAAAGCAATGCTTGTGGAATAGGTGATACAGTACGCATCATGGAGACTCGTCCGCTGAGTAAAAACAAGCGTTGGAGACTCGTAGAAATCGTTGAAAAAGCAAAATAATTTTGCTCACCGATACTGTTACTAACGACTAACGACTAAAGACTCAAACAATGATACAGCAGGAATCAAGACTGAAAGTTGCTGACAATAGCGGAGCGAAAGAAGTGCTTTGTATCCGTGTACTTGGCGGTACAAAACGCAGATATGCCAGTGTAGGCGACAAAATTATCTGCTCTGTTAAATTTGCGGATTCGGGTGGCAATGCCAAAAAAGGCGATGTAGTAAGAGCAGTTATTGTACGTACTCGTAAAGAAGTACGCCGCAAAGACGGTTCATACATTCGTTTCGATGACAATGCAGCCGTAATCATCAACAAAGAGGGTGAACCAAGAGGTACTCGTATCTTTGGACCCGTATCAAGGGAATTGCGTGAGAAAGGATACATGAAAATTGTATCTCTTGCACCAGAAGTTCTATAAGCTGGCTTTACGCACACTTTTGACAATCGTATATCTTTATTTTTAAATTAACAAGAAATGTCAAGATTGCATATCAAAAAAGGCGACACGGTGAAGGTATTGAGCGGAGACGACCGTGGAAAGTCTGGGCTCGTACTACGTGTTTTCCCTAAAAAGATGACGGCAATCGTGGAAGGTTGTAGAATTGCGACTAAACACGTAAAACCAAATACTGACCAAGGATTGCCTGGTGGGGGACTCAAAGACATAGAAAGACCCATTAATGTGTCGAACCTAATGGTCATAGCTCCTAAAATCAATAAGCCTACTCGTGTGAGTCGTATCAAAAACGAGAAAGGCTTCTCAGTTCGTGTTGCTAAAAAAGGCGGCGAAATTATAGCATAAGAAAAATGGCTAACGCAACGAGACTTTTTATTAAATACAAAGAGCAAATCGCTCCGGCATTACACAAGCAATTTAGCTACAAATCTGTGATGCAAATTCCTGTCTTAGAGAAAATAGTACTTTCTCGCGGGGTAGGTGAGGCAGTGAACGACAAAAAGCTTATTGACGAATCTGTAAAAGAATTCGCACTCATTTCAGGGCAGCACCCTGTGGTA
>JAAFHL010000074.1 GCA_013298365.1 Bacteroidota bacterium
TTCCCTAATTGCCCAAAAAACAGGTTTCCCTACCATGAGTCAAGTTGCGAGAGATAGCTTGCTTGATGTGCCAAATGGGTATGCGATTTTAAACATGAATACAGGCTGCCTCAATTATTTTTTTGACAATAAATGGCGGGAAGTATGCGGAACCTGCACGCCCAAAATACCGATACTTGACAAGGCTTCTCTTTTTCCTAATGCCTTGAATATTAAGGTAAAAAGTATCGAATCAAATGTGATTTATGGTGCATATACGCACCCCCCTACGCAACATCTGCGCAATAGTACAGGCAAATTTCTTTTTACTAATACGTAAAATAACACCCCTTATATCTTGTATATTTATGCGGAAAATGACTGCGGAAAATCGCCCATGGCAATAGATACCCTTGCTTTTTTCTTTGAAGATAAATGCAAGGGCGAAACGAAACTAATAGATAATAATATGCAAAAGTCTTATACAATTCAACCGATTGGAAATGCTTGTTGGCTCACAGAAGATTTGTTTTTTACGATAGAAAAAAAGAATTTTTACCATCAATCACAAGATGGCAAAACTAATGCGTATCAAAAAATAACAGACTATCAGTCCACAAAACCGAATAAAGGCTTATGTCCTGCGGGTTGGCATTTGCCAAGCAAAGAAGAAGTCGAGGATTTGGGCAAAAATCTCTATTTATTGCAAGGTGCTACTTTTATAAAAGGAAATGGCGCATATAGTTTTTCTGAAAAAAGCCTTAAAGTCTCCGAATATTTATATTTTTGGACAAGCAGCCTTTCCGATAAAAAAGAACCTATTTTAGCAATGATAAATCAGCAAAAAATGACCTTAGTCCCAAGTGTGGAAGAAATGGGTGTTGCCGTTAGATGTGTAAAAGATTGAAAATGAAAATTTATATGTTATTTTTTTGCTTTTGTGTCCTAAAAATACTCCCTGCTCAAAGTCAAAAGCAGCGAGTTGCGGAGGCGATTGCAAAAGCAAATAATTGTTTGGAAAAGCAAGATAGTTTATTTAATAGCCATTTTATTTTACTCTTATTCAAGCAGATAGAAAAAAAATATTCGTATCATTGTCCGCTTTCTTTGGACAGTCTTTTGCAAACAACACCAATTTTTTCAGATGATGAGCAACACATTTCCTTTTATCATCGCATTGCCTACCAAAATGCTATCCTTGATTTGTCAAAAATAGACAGTATGCAAGGTCTGGAAAAATTCATGGTTTGGGCAATTCATGCAGATAAGAAGCCGCTGGACAAGCTCTTTTTTCAACAACTTGATTATTATATTTTACAAGAAAAAAATATTCGAAATTTAGCACATATTGCCTTGATTATAAACTGGCTACAAGAAAATAAGCAGTGGGAAAAAGTGCCAAATTATTTGTTTTTAGAAACAACAACAATTGAAATCTTAGCTCAAAATATTTCTTTTGAGCCGCATATCATTTCCGATACAGAAATGGAAGTAGCTTTGGCTTTGCTGTTACTCAAACAAAAACAAAAAATATTAGATAGTTGGTTTGAATATTTGGTGAATAGTCAAGCAGAAAATGGTGGATGGGCAATGAATGAACAAGGTTTTACTTATCAAATACATCAACATCCTACCGTTTTAGCGGTGTGGTTACTTCATATTTATCTTTATCCCGAAAACGAGGCAGCAATGCTACTAAAATAAAAATAAACGAAATTTTTTCTTTCCCCTAAAAAATACTATTTTTGAATCCTAATCTCAAACTTTTAGGTTCTCTGACAGTTTTTGTGGATTTTTGCGTAACGTAGGGGTTGCAACCCCTACGTTACGCAAAAATCTCTGCTTTGAGGCTTGTCTCCACAAAAATTGTCAGAGAACCAACTTTTACAATGAATTGAATATGAAAAAACAGTTTCTCTTTATCCTTACAGCTTTTACTGCCGTTCTTTTACATGCGCAAACTTTTACCGAGATAGCGCAAAGCGTTGGCATCAATCATGTATATGCACAATCTGCGGTTATGGGCGGTGGCGTTGCCTTTTTTGATTACAACAAAGATGGTTGGGAAGATATTTTTGTAACAGGCGGAAATGCCCCTTGCCGTTTATATAAAAACAAGGGGAATGGCACTTTTCAAGACCTAACGCAGGCTGCTGGATTGATACTTGCAGATTCTATCTACACAATGGGGGCAGTTGCGGGGGACATTGACAATGATGGAGATAAGGATTTATTTATCACAACTTGGGGTAAATATTTCTTTTATACAGATATTCCTGATTTGCTTTTCAGAAATAATGGAAATGGTACTTTTACCAATATCTCTGTGAGTGCGGGCATTACAAAAAAATATTGGGGGGCTTCTGCCTCATTTGGCGACTATGATTTAGATGGCTATTTGGATATTTATGTAGCAAATTATATAGATACCCCTCGAGTAGTTTTGAATCAAGGTACAATTACAGCTTATGCACACGTACCACAGCCTGATTTGTTATATCTCAACAATTATAACAATACCTTTACAGAAGTAGCTGTAAATGCGGGTGTTGCAGATATGGGCATTGGACTGGGAGTAGCTTTTACGGATTATGACAACGACCATGATGTAGATATTTATTTAGCAAATGACTTCGGGAAGTGGCTAAAAAGTAGCACGATGTACCGCAACAATTATCCCGCAAATAATTTTATAGATATTGGTGGAACAGGTAGTATAAATTCAAAGATGTTTGGGATGGGGGTGGCGATTGGCGATTATGATGGAGACGGCGATTTGGATTATTATGAGACGAATATTGGTAGAAATAAGCTCTACCGTAACAATGGGAATGGGGCTTTTGCCGATGCAACAACCGTTACCGGTACAGAAGATGCTTGGGTTTCTCCAAATAGGGCAGCAACAGGTTGGGGGGCTATGTTTGGCGATTTTGACAATGATAAAGATGTTGATTTGTACGTAAATAATGGTTATATGGAGTCTGGTGATTCTGTAAATATCCCTATTTCAGCCAATTACAACTATAATGCACTTTTTAAAAATAATGGCAACAATACTTTTACCAATATTGCAGCTACAGCAGGTGTAGCAGGAACAGGTTACTTGGGGCGTGGCTCTGCTATGGCGGACTATGATAAAGATGGAGACTTAGATATTTTTTCGGTAGTAGAAGATTATTTCCCCGAAAACTATCCTGCAAATGTTCCCCTCAAATCCCAATTTTTCAAAAATACAATTACAGGTACAAAGTGGTTGGAAGTAAAATTGGTAGGCACATATTGCAACAAAGACGGCTACGGCTCACATATTATGGCTTACATTGGAAATAAAGGCTACCTTCGTGAGATTGATGGTGGTTCAAGTCATTGCTCACATAACAGTACAATTGCGCATTTTGGCTTAGGCACGGCAACCAAAGTAGATAGTTTGAAAATCGTATGGCTTGGGGGACATATACAGATGCTTTATAACGTTGCCTCAAACCAAATACTAACCGTAACCGAGTCGCTTGTAGGGATTGAAGACGATATACAAACGGTACAAGACCTTCATTTATTTCCAAACCCTGCTCATGAAAGCGCAAATCTATCTTTTTTAAATATAGAAAACGATGTTTTTCATGTAGAAGTCTATAATTTGTTTGGGCAAAAAGTTGCTGAAACCATCCCAACTTTTTGTATAGAAGGTAAAAACTACATTACCATAGAAACCGCACATTTAGTAAATGGGATGTATCATATTGCCTTACTAAAAGGAGATAGAATGGTTGCGACACAGAAATTGTCTGTCATGCAGAAGTAGCTATCCTATTAACTTATTCAACCTGACAAAGTAGAACGTTAGATGGAAATTTATAGCCTTTTGACATTCAAGGGGCTATTTTTTTGCAAAACGCTTTTTCTTATTCTCCTTAAAAAGACGTTTATACCCTTAAATCTGCCCTTTTTGCTATTTCTACCTACTATTTTGTCTGTATATAGATAGGATTATATATTACTTGGCAATATTTTTGCAGGGTATTTATTTATGAAAAATGAACTTTTTATGAAAACATATTTTATATACTTCTTTCTATTTTGTTGTGTGGCTTTTTCAGGCTTTGCGCAGCCCATTTGCATGTCTGGCAACTGCACAACAGGCACAGGTGTGCTAAATTATGGCATGAATGTGGGGCGATATGAAGGCGAATTTAAAAATGGGAAACGTGACGGAATAGGCACAATGTATTATGCTGATGGCAGGCAATGGAAGGGAAAGTGGGCAAAAGATGAGTTTAAAAATGGCACAACGACCAATATTCCTTATCATTCCAAAGATAGCCTACAAGCCGAAGGCACAACCGATCAAAACCCTTTTATTGATGCCATTTACCGCATTGTCGCCACATCAAGCAACAACTTTGAAGACCTCAAAGGCGAGGCTATCAATCAAGAATATGCACAATATGTTGTATATCGTTCCAAAGTCAATTTCCCAAATTCTATCTCGGGAGAGGTGAAAGAAGCAAGCATGAGTTGTCGTTATCTTTTTGGCTTAGAAATGCCGAAAGAGCCTGCCGATAAGCTTTTTTCTGCTTTGTATCGAAGTATTGAAATAGCAAACCCCCAACATACATGGCGTTTTGATGATTTGAGTGATAGCCCTGTGTTTCCCAAGCACCATAAATTCTACAAATGGACGATTACAAATCCTACCACTATTCGCTTAGAAATGACAGAAGCCGCACAAGATCCTAATAAATATGATATTTGGCTGATTTTTACGCCATAATACTGCATATTTTTTACCTTTTTTTTAATACAATAAAATGATAATTTTGTCGAAACTACTAAAATAACCTATTTTTGTACACATACAGCCATTTTATTATAAACCAACACATTTTAATTTATATTAATTATGTATATTTCACAAATACAGAAAATTATAACATTGTTATGTTTATTGTCTTTTTATTCATTACACACAAATGCACAAAATCCTGCTTATCGTCCACCCGCTGCGAAATCAGCAAAAGCATCTAACTTAGTAGTCGTTACTTGGAAGGATATTGTGGTTGCAGAGCTCAAACGTAGGGAAGGTTTTGCCTCTCGCCCCTACAAAGACAAAGAAGTATGGACCATCGGCTATGGACTGCACGTAGAAAAATGGGCAGATATGCCTAAATATCCCATCTCTGAGTCGCAGGCAGAGTTGTATATGAATAAGCGTTTGATGAGTGATTATGAGAATGTCAATCGGGTTTTTCCGCATTTTAGTGAGAACGAGAAATGGGCTTTGACTTCCTTGGTTTATAACAAAGGTATGACTATGGTAAAAAATAACACAGCCCTTTGGAATGCTTTGCATCTCAAAGATATGGCAAGTTTAGAGAAGTTGTGGATAAGTGAATTTTCAAATACTAGCAATCATAAATATAGCAGAGAATTAGAGTGGGCATTATTTTCGATGAATGAGACAAAACTACGGACTTTGTACGAAGATTCGGCGGTAATTGTACAAAATCGTAATGAACGAAATGTTGATTTTTCTAAAATCAAAAAAACACAGGCTAAGAAAAAATAAAAAATATTTTTCCACATTTGATTATCGAAAGCAGATAAGCGGTAACTTGCATCAAAATATCAATATATGCCAACATCTACTTGCATTACAGAAGGCATTCGTGTGAGCGTATTCACCCGATATGTGCCTCAAGATACACCTACAAAACAGCCAAAATATATTTTTGCTTATCAAATAGAAATCAAAAATGAGTCGCTGTATGTTGTTCAGCTATTGTCTCGTGAATGGCATATCACAAATGCGTGGGCGGGTACACAGATTGTTCAAGGCGAGGGCGTAGTTGGGCGGCAACCGATTATTTCGCCTGGCGAAAGCCATACCTATATGAGCGGCACTCATTTTCCTACTCGTATTGGTAAAATGGAAGGTACTTTTTTGATGCGGCGTTTGGGCGATAATGAAATGATTACGGTCAAAATTCCGACTTTTGTGATGGCTGTTCCTTATTCGTTAAATTAAAAAAAGGCTCCCTTTTTCAAAAGAGAGCCTTTTTTATTTACTGTTTATTTTGGGTTGTCTAATTTATTCGCAAATAGTTTTATCAAATTACCCGAAAGCCAATGTCTCTCTGTTTTAGCGATAAATTCAATGAAATTATTGGCCTGACTTACAATGCTATTCAGATTTTCTACGGCATCTACAAACTGTTTTTTTTCTATTTCATCGTCGCTATTCTCTATGTTTTTTACCTCTTGCAATATCTGCAAAATCGGTGCTAATTCCCGTTTTTGACGCTCTCTAATGATAATCATTGCTACTCGCCACATGTCTTTTTCTGCTACAAAAAATTCACGTCTTTCGCCTACTTTGTACTCCCTTTTTGCCAAACCCCAGTCTATCAAAGCACGCAGATTCATGTTTGCATTGCCTCGAGAAATCTGAAGTTGCTCCATAACATCTTCCGCAGAAAGGGGCACATTGGAAATCAACAGCAGCGCATGGACTTGCGCCATTGTTCTATTCACTCCCCAGCTTGTGCCTAAAGCTCCCCAAGATTGTATCAATTTTTCTTTTGCCTCATCAATTTGCATGATAGTGTGTGTATCCTGTTGTTTGTAATGTGTTGAAATAAGAAAGTTTGTTGGGTTTTGCATTGTAAATGTGCTAATTAACATTTTCACAATCAACTTTAAATAAGATATAAATGTTTGAAAAATAGATAAAAGTAGCTGTTTTATGAAAAAAATGTTATTTTTGTATGTGTTTTTCCAATAAACAGGGATAAAAATGCCTTAAAAACTAACAAATTTTTTTTCGATGAAAACACTTTTAATGATAGATATTCAAAATGATTTTGTGCCTGATGGTGCATTAGCCGTAAGAGATGGCGATAAAATTGTCCCGATTGTGAATGCTTTACAATCCAAATTTTCGCATATTGTAGCTACTCAGGATTGGCACCCTCGTGCGCACAAGAGTTTTGCCGCAAATCATGTTGGCGAAGACGTTGGCAATGTCATAATGTTAAATGGATTGATGCAAATTTTGTGGCCCGTACATTGCGTGCAACATCATAAAGGTGCAGATTTTGTTAGCGAATTAAATATGTCAAATGTTGCCAAAATCTTCACAAAAGGTACTGATATTGAAATAGATAGTTATAGTGGCTTTTTTGATAACGGCAGACGAAAAGCCACAGGTTTGGGCGACTATCTTGCAGAGGTAGGCACAACAGAAGTATATATTGTAGGGCTTGCAACAGATTATTGCGTAAAATATTCTGCGCTTGATTCGCTTTCATTAGGTTTCAAAACGTATTTGATAGAAGATGCTTGCAAGGGCGTAAATTTGCAGGTAAATGATGTGGCAAATGCCATCGCAGAGATGAAGGCTGCGGGCGTTGTGATGCTACAAAGTAGCGAAGTATAAAAAACGCAGTAATTCTAAAAACAAGTCTATCACTTTGGCGTTTATGCCTAAATAAACCATTATGAAATACGATTATATCATCGCAGGTGCGGGCTGTTCAGGGCTTATGCTTGCCTATTTTTTGACAAAAAGTCCTCTAAAAGACAAAAAAATATTGCTTTTGGACAGCGAACTCAAAAATAAAGATGATAGAACTTGGTGTTTTTGGGACGCAACTGAAAGCCCTTTTGAAGAAATTGTCTGTCAGAGTTGGCAGAAAATTTTGTTTCGTTCTGCCTATTTTGAGCAAAAAATGGACATTGCTCCTTATCAATATAAAATGATACGGGGCATAGATTTTTATCAATTTGTGCAAGAAAAGTTGAAGCATTTCCCGAATATTCGCTTTTTACAAAAAACAATCACAGCCATTAATCTCATAGAAAATGGCGCAGAAGTGATAACCGACAAAGAAACCTTTCAAGCAAAATATGTTTTTAACAGTTGTTTTCGCCCCCAAATAGATTTGACAAAACACCTTCATTTATTTCAACATTTTTTGGGCTGGGTGATAGAGACAGAAACCGATGCTTTTGAGGTAGATTGTCCTACTTTGATGGATTTTGACATTCCGCAAGCGGGTGAAACACGCTTTATGTATGTGATGCCTACTTCAAAGCGAAAAGCATTAGTTGAGGCTACTATTTTTTCGCCCGATATTTTGGCAGCAGAAAAGTATGAGGAAATGTTGAAAGATTATATTTCAAATGTGTTAAAAATCTCGAAATTCATGATTTCACACAAGGAAATGGGGGCAATTCCGATGACAAATTTCCCTTTTCCTGCCCAAAGTTCTCCTTATATTATCAATATTGGTACAGCAGGCGGCAATGTAAAAGCCTCTACGGGTTATGCTTTCAAAAATATTCAAAAGCAAATGCAACATTTGGTAGATTTTTGGGTAGCAAATGAAGGAAACGTAAGCGTTTTTAAGCCCAAACAAGCAAGTCGTTTCCGTTTATATGATACTATATTGTTGTATATTATGCAAAAAAAGCGACTATCTACTGACCTCATTTTTAGTCATTTATTCAAAAAAAATCCTGCACAACGTATTTTCCAATTTTTAGATGAAGAAACGAATTTTGGGCAAGAATTACAAGTAATGTATTCTGTGCCAACGCTGCCTTTTAGCAAGGCTTTGATAGAGGTGATGATGGGAAATAAATAAGGTCAAGGAACAGGGTCGTAACCACTTCCGCCCCAAGGGTGGCAACTCAAAATCCTTTTTGCCGCTAAGTAGCTGCCTTTGATAGCCCCATACTTAGTGAGTGACTCTATTGCATATTGTGAGCAGGTAGGCACATAGCGACAAGAAGGCGGTTTTAGCGGGGAGAGGAAAATTTGATAGCCTCGTACAATCTTGATAAACAAGTATTTAACCATAATTAAGTAAGTAGTAGCAACTCCGGGAATCGAACCCGGATCTAACGTTTAGGAAACGTCTATTCTATCCGTTGAACTAAGTCGCCATTTCAGTTATCAGTTATCAGTTATCAGTTATCAGTTATCAGTTATCAGTTATCAGTTATTAGTTATCAGTTATTAGTTATCAGTTATCAGTTATCAGTTATCAGTTATTAGTTATCAGTTATCAGTTATCAGTTATCAGTTATTAGTTATCAGTTATCAGTTATCAGTTATTTTTCTCACCCACTGTTCACTGCTAACTGTTCGCTGTTCACTGTTCGCTGTTCACTGTAAGTGCTTGTACTGATGTAACTGCTTTGCCATTTCTATATTCAGGAATACAGCGCAAATTTGCACATTTTTTTCCTAATTCTTTGATATAAGTCAATGCAGGGATATTTTTTCCTGCCTCTACTCGGTAACGAGCGAGTTTTACACCCGCAACTTTTCCGCTTGCATGTGTGCAGATATACAAAATACAGTCGCTTTTTACCTGAAAAGTAGCAGCTAACGCTTGATGAAGATTTTCTGCATATTTATCAAAAAAAAGCGTGTCTTTTGTGTTTTTGAGCGTAAATATTCTGGCTTTACTCGAAATTGTGCGTCCCGAAGGCAGAATATTTACGCTGTTTTTATCTTTTCCATTTTTAGTCAAAAGTCCTGTGTCTTGATATACAACCCATTGTAAATCAGTCCATTCTGGTGAATCTAATAATTCATCTGGATAAGGACGAAGGGCGGTATCGGCAAAGAAAGCTTGAAGCGGCGTTAACGGTTCTTCCCGTATAGGAACACTGCGACCACAGCCCATTATATACATAAGGGATAGCATGAACAAGTGTATATACAAGCATACTTTCATAAAAAATGAAAAAAAGTTGTTTTTATGCCTCTTTTACTTCTTCTGCTGCCCCTTCTTCGCTTGTTTCGCTTGAAGTTTCAGCAGGTACTTCTTTTTCAAAAGAAACCTCATTTGCCGCCAAGATTTCGTACCATTGCACCAATTTTTTGACATTAGAAGGATATACTTTTCCTTTTTCGTAACTTGGCAGTACTTCTTCTAAAAAAGTCATTAATTCGTCATTAGAACTTTTCTTATTTACAGGCAAATCATTGCCATATTTAGTTTGTATATTGTTAAAAATAGTAATCAATTCTTCATTACCATCATTTTCAGTGTACATACTGATTTCAGTAAGTTTAGAAACCATCATATTTGCACGCACCATTTGACGTTTTTTGCTTGCGTCCAAAGATTCAAGAATTACATTTTTGGAATCTGCTTTTATTATTTTATGTAAGCCAGGTATGCCTGTCAAACTTACTACTTCGCTGAGTTTTATTGCCATGCGATTATTAAATGAAATTTAAAATTTAAAAATGAAACGTGTATTATGATAAAACAAGGTGCAAAAGTAATAAAATACAAGCAAGTTGTAAAGAATTTCTCAAAAATATCTTGTTGTTCTGAAAAAATGGGCAGAATAATGGCAGATTTTAGTTATTTTGAGGCTTAGGAATAGGTGAAAAATAAAATAACCATTCTGCAAGAATCCAGAAACGCGAAGTGTTTAAGTATCCGTTTTCTGGATTCTTACAGAATGGACAACCCTAATAACTTATTTTTCACGCTTTCCTTATCTCTAGGTGTTAAAAAAATATTTCTCTAAACTTGCCTCATCAGGCACAAGTACCTCTCTTGCCTTACTGCCTGAATGTTGTCCCACAATGCCCACCCTTTCTAATTGGTCAATGATACGTCCTGCTCGAGCATAGCCCAATTTCAATTTTCTTTGTATCAAAGAGGCTGAACCTAATTGATAGCGCACAACCACCCTTGCAGCCTCTTGAAACATGGCATCTCTTTCGCCACCGCCGTCAATGTCTTCTTCTTCAGGTGTATTTTCTTCGGGTGCTTCGGGCAGAAAATAAGGCTCAGGATAGCCCCTTTGTTTTGCAATAAACTCTACTAACCGCTCCACTTCGGGGGTATCTATAAACGCATTTTGTACACGAATGAGGTCATTTCCCGTAGAAAGTAACATATCCCCACGCCCAATAAGTTGGTCTGCGCCATTTGCATCTAAAATCGTGCGAGAATCCACTTTTGAAATGACTCGATAAGACAATCGGGCAGGGAAATTTGCCTTGATAATCCCCGTAATAACGTTCACAGAAGGTCGCTGCGTAGCCACAACCAAGTGAATCCCTACCGCACGAGCCAACTGCGCCAAACGTGCTATCGGCATTTCTACTTCTTTGCCTGCTACCATCATCAAATCGGCTAACTCATCTATAATTAACACGATATAAGGCAAAAACTTATGTCCTTTGCGTGGATTTAACCGCCTTTGATTAAACTTATCGTTATATTCTTTCAAGTTCCGCACCTTTGCCGCTTTGAGCATGGTATAGCGATTGTCCATTTCTATACACAAACTTTTTAGCACAGAAACCGCATCTTTTGAATCGGTAATCGTAGGTTCTGTTTGGTCGGGCAAAACGGCTAAGAAATGATTCAACAAAGGTTGATACAGATTTAACTCCACTTTTTTGGGGTCAATCAGCACAAATTTCACTTCTCCTGGGTGTTTTCTAAACAACAAAGAACTAATAATTGTATTGATACCCACAGACTTACCTTGTCCTGTACTACCCGCCATCAGTAAGTGTGGCAATTTATTCAAATCTACAATATAAACTTCATTGGAAATTGTGCGCCCTAATACAATGGGCAATTCAGCCTTAGAAACTAAATATTTTTCGGTAGAAAGTACACTGCGTAAAGAGACAACTTCGGGATTAGAGTTTGGAATTTCTATCCCAATTGTACCTTTACCTGGCATAGGCGCAATGATACGAATGCCCAAAGCTGCCAGATTGAGGGCGATATCATCTTCCAAATTACGAATTTTGGAGATACGAACCCCTGGCGAAGGCACAATTTCATATAAAGTAACCGTAGGTCCAACGGTAGCTTTTATGCTTTGTATTTCTATGCCAAAATCACGTAAAGCCTTGACAATCTTGTTTTTATTTTCTTCTAATTCTTGGCGATTGATTTCTCTATTTTTGCCTGAACCATGGTCATCTAAGAGTTCAAAAGGCGGCTTTTCATACCCCGAAAGCTCTTTTGTGGGGTCATATAAATCCCAATCTATCAAATCCTCCGGATTGTCTAACTCCTCATCTTCCTCATTCAAAATTTTCTCTACATATTCATCGCCATCAGCCGTTATGATACGCTCTACATTGTCATCGCCCAATCTTTCACGAGAAATAATATTGGGATTTGACGGCGTTTCTACCAATAATTCCAAATCGCCTTCCTCAATTTGCAATTCAAGTTGCCCATTTTCGCCTACTTTTGGTGGGGGCGTAACAGAAGGAATTGTTCTTTTACGAGCCGATAAATCTATCACAATCGGTTTTTCTACCTCATCAACTTTCGGGATAGCAAAAGGAGAATTTTTTTTATTTGCAGGCGTATTTCTAAGCCCTCTATTTTCCTCCGAAGACGCACTTTTTTCTTGTACTTCATCGTCTTCTTCCAAGTCTTGTAATGGATTAAATTTGCTTACTTTTTCTTTTAAAAGGGAAAATAAATTACCTTGTTTTGCGATAGCAGGAGCTTGTTTTGCTTTTTCTCTGACCACTTTTGTACTTACTGCAACGCCATGATTGATGCCTTCCCAAGCACCAAATAGCATTTCCCATAGCCAAGTGCCATGCCCTGTGAGTATCAAAAAGATGATAAAAAAGGCTAAAATAAGCAAAGGTGTGCCGATTGTGCCAACATGTGCCAATAAAAATGACACCAAAATAAAGCCAATTCCGCCGCCAAGATAAACCGAGTCTGCATTTATCCCATTGAGATGCTCCACATAGCCAAAAAAAGTAGCCCCCCAAAACAAGGTAAAGAAGACATATTTGAACAGGCGAGACAGATATTGATAAAAATCGGTTTCTAAGATAGCCAAACCATATAGTGCGCCATACAAAGGCAGAATAAATGAAACGACACCAAATCCTCGATTAACAAGTAATTCTGCTATTTTTGCCCCCAAGAATCCCAACCAATTTCGAGATTCGGCAGCAAATTCACCCCCACTTTCTACTACAGACTGGTCAGAAGTGCCTGTAAAGAAATAGGAAACGAAGGCGATAAAAGAAAAAACACAAAATAAAATCAATAACAAAGCCAAAACCTTGCGCACTCTGGCACGAGATTCTGCATTGTTTTGCAAATTATTCACAGACGAGAACAGCATAGAAAGCAGTCCTTGACTTTTTTTGGGAGCACGTTTTGCCAAAATATAAGTATTAATCAACTATTTTTTACTATTTTGATAAAAAGAATAGTAAATTTAGTGCAAATATAGCAAAAAAAGGAAAAACAAGGCAAATTTTATTCTGCTTTATCAAAAAAAATTCCCTTATTTCTTTACAAAATCTCTTTTTTATGCAACAGATTTACCTCACCTGGCTGCAAATTGCCAAGTTGTACTTTTGCCATCTGCACCCGTACAAGCCGCAAAGTCGGAAATCCGACAGCAGCCGTCATGCGCCGCACTTGACGATTTTTGCCTTCGGTCAAGGTAATAGAAATCCACGAAGTAGGGATATTTTGCCGAAAACGCACAGGCGGATTTCGGGGCGGAAAATCAGGCGTTTCTTGCAGTTTTTTCACTTTTGCTTTTTGTGTAATATAGCTTTTCCCATTGATATTGATTGCTACCCCTTGACACAGTTTTTCAATGGCTTCTGCGGAAATATCGCCATCTACTTGTACATAATAGGTACGGCTATGTGCATTTTTAGGGTCTAATAACAAGAAGTTCAGGCTATTATCATTGGTAAGCAAAAGCAAACCCTCACTATCCGAATCCAAGCGTCCCACAGGATACACATCTTTCGGAAAGTCGAAATCTATATCAGCAAGTGTAACCTGCCCTTCGGTTTCTTGTCTAAACTGCGACAACATATTGTAGGGTTTGTAAACTATGTAATACGAAAATGGCATAGTAAATGTTAGCTAATTGTAAATGCTTGGGTTCACGCAGATTTTCGGAAATAAAAAATTATCTGTGAAAATCTGCGTGAAATTGAGCCTAATTTTTTCTACAAAAATAGAAAAAATACTGTATTTTTGCACAATAAAATTACTTGATACATGGAATTTATCGAACAAATCCAAAAAGGCTATGCCCTCAAAGGCAAAGGCATAGCATTAGGGGCTGCAGTGCTAGATGGCGAGGTCTATGCAGATGCCAAAATTCATATTCCGCTGCGTATGATGAATCGTCATGGGCTGATTGCGGGTGCTACGGGTTCAGGCAAAACGAAAACCTTGCAAACTTTGGCAGAGCAGTTGAGCCGAAATGGAACGTCTGTTCTTTTGATGGACATAAAAGGCGACCTTTCGGGCATTGCTACGGCAGGTGTTTTGAATGAAAAAATCAAAGAACGAAGCGAAAAAATTGGGATTCCTTTTTCTCCGCAGACAAATTCTGTGGAATTACTTTCCCTTTCAGATGAGCCAGGCGTGCGTTTGCGGGCAACGATTACGGAGTTTGGACCTGTGCTTTTCTCCAAAATTTTAGGACTTAACGACACGCAAACGGGTGTTTTAGGTGT
>JAAFHL010000075.1 GCA_013298365.1 Bacteroidota bacterium
AATGAAAATAGAAGTGCAAATAAAAACAAAATTCAAGAAGAAATTTGGATTTGTGCTGGATTGGCTAACTTTAAAAGTAATTCAAAAATAAATTGCTGATTTTCAATGAAAAGTAAGTCTAATATAGATAATATCCTTTACAAAGGTTCAGGTGCTGATAATGAATTAGACTATATCGAGCTACTTATGGGGAGGCTATTTTAAAAACACTTTCCATAGCACTTACTGCCGAATGAGTCAATATTGTTTCTTCTCTGGAAATTTAGAAAAAAAAATGCCATAAAATGATTTCTTGCCAAATGACAAGAGAAATAGGAATTTTATACCTGACCTTTGTCCTATTATTTCACTAAATACATTTGACAATGAATATTTTCACAAATTCGGTTCCCATATGGGTTTCCATTCTGTTTTTGCTCAGCTTTATGATTCCTATCTTTATGATTGCGAATCTTGCAAAACAAGGATTAGCGCAACCTCATTTTGACAACAAGCCTAGCGAAAAGGTATTGCCCAAAGTAATCGTGCTATTTTTTGGCATTTACTATTTGTATGTTATGCTAATGAGTTTTACAGGTCTTTTTGAGGTAAACGCATTGCCACCAAGGATTCTATTATTTACAGCGATTCCGCTGACCTTGTTCTATTTTCTGTTTGTTTTCCGAACCACCTTATTTTGGCAAATATTAGAAAATGTACAACTATCAAGTTTGGTACGAATACATATTTTTAGGCTCGTGGGGATATTTTTCATTATAGGTTGGTACTACGAAGCACTGCCCAAATCCTTTGCTTTCATTGGCGGCTTTGGCGATATTTTTGCCGCTTTGACCGCCATTATAGTTGCCAGACTTATAGACAAAAAAGTGAGTTATTACCGCAAAATTACCTTAATTTGGAATATCATCGGTCTTTGTGATATTGTGAATGTAATTGTTAGTGCGGTTTATCTTAGCAAACAAGCAATAGATACGCATACAGAAGGCGTTTTAGAAATGACAAAATTCCCTTTTTGTTTAATTCCCGCATTTGCGCCCGCAACCATCATTTTTTTACATATTTGTATCTTTAAGAAACTAAAAATGGAGGAGGAATGAAAAATAAACACGTAAGGAACGAGTGAAAAATAAGATAGCCATATTTCGGCACACTTCGACACAGCTCATTTTGGCAGGCTCAATGCAACGCAGTGGAGTAAGCTCAATAACCATTCTGCAAGAATCCAGAAAAGCTAAGTGATTCAGTATCAACTTTCTGGATTCTTGCAGAACGGACAACATTAATAAGTTATTTTTCACTCATTCCTTAGTCTATTTCGAAATTCAGGCAAAGTTGCAAAGAAAGCTCCGTAAAAGCATGTCTGAAATGCGGAAAATTAGCATTTTTCCCATTCTCCTTGCGCATTTTTGAGCCAAATATCCATAAACTCCACACATTCTATGGGCATTGTGCCATAAATATGCGGATAAAGTTCTTCATTTGTTGCCGCCTCCCACTTCAATTTTGTGCGAACACGTCGCTCAACAACCGCCAAAATCAACACTTCATTTTCTCCTGCAAAGTGACGTTTGAGGGTTTCGGGCAGTTGTGCTTCCGTAGAACAGTGAATAAACCCTTCTGTTTGTAGGGAAGGGTGGGAATATCTGCCGATTTCTGCGGCTCTTGCCCAAAGTTTATGAGATGTAATGTGGTATATTAGCATAAGTAGTTGATAGTTAAAAGTGGAGAGTTGAAAATTTTATTAACTATTTGATAATCATTTGTTTAATACAAAATTATGCTGTTAGTTTTTTTGCAACTCATACTTATCTATATTTTGCGCAAAGGTAGGTATTTTTGGCTAATTTTAACGCAATTCTCCGTTTTCTTCTGTAGTTTCCTGCCCTATTTCCTCAATTTTACTGAACAAATCTTCTTCTTTGTCATAACTTTTTATGCTATATGCCCCTTTTACGCCCATAAAAAGTCCGTAAACAACATACATTTTGATAAAAATGCCTTTTGTAATCATTTCAGGATTTTCAATAATGATAAATAATTGCCCTAATAGATATAAACCCAAGCCTAATCCCAATCCTAACAAAGGATAACGATAAGAAATGAAGCCAAAAATAAGCAGTAAAACGGCATCAATCATAACAGATTCGTCTATATTAAAAATATTATTACCGCTAATAATTACATACAAACCTACTAAAAGAGTGAAACCTCCTATTACAAATAAGGTTATTCTTCCTGTTTTTACTTGTGAAAGACCTTTTTGATAATCTTCTGTTGTCATATTTTGGAATTTTATAAGATAAGTAAACAAAAATAGCATTATTTTCTTTTCTTACATAGAAAAAAAGCAGAAATGTGAAAAATATTATTCGTACATTTCGTTGGTACAAATATTGTAGTGTCTCAAAACATATTTTGAATATATTATTTTACATCATTATTATTTTTCTTATGAAAAAACAATACTATCTTCTATCTTTTTCTTTGCTTGTGGCATTGAATACACAGGCACAATGGACTACTTCTGGTACAAATATTTACAATGCTAACACAGGAAATGTAGGCATTGGCACTGTTGCACCGCTCAATAAATTGCATGTTGCTTCGGCAGGAGCATTAAATGTGATTTTAGACAATACGACAAATAGCCGACACATCACAGAAGTCGTAAACTCGGCAGGTGCAGGACTTCGTTTCACCGATGTCACAGGAAATTACTTTTTTGTAGGAAAACAAACGTATGCAAATCGTAATGATGCCACAAACGGAACGGAACTTATGCGCATCAATACGACAGGGAATATGGGAATTGGTACAGCAAATCCGCTTGCAAGGCTGCATGTTGCAAATGCAGGGAATGTAGCTTTTGTTACTGAAAACGCCACAACTTTGCGACATCTCACAGTTTCTACCACAAATCTCAACAGCGGTTTGCATTTTTCCGCTAATAATGGCAATTATTTTTATATTGGAAAGCAAACCTACGCAAATCGTGCAAGCTCTGCGGCAACTATTTTGATGCGTATAGATACAACCGGCAATGTGGGGATTGGTACAGGCGTTCCAACCGCAAAACTCACGATTGGCAATTTTATCAATACAAGTGTGATGAGTAAAGTGCTTTTTGCAAATGCAGGAGCTTTGGGAACAGCATTAGATAATGAGTTGGTATTAGGCAGTTTAGCCTTTACTTCTACCACAAATAGTGCCTTTGGCGTGCGTGCCAAAAGAGTGGTTGCGGGTTCGTCAAGTACCTCGGTTGCAGTAGGGATAGGCTATGATGTAAGTGCAGCACAATCGGGCGGCGGTTTGTGGTTTTATGGCGGAAATGTAGGGATAGGAACATCAAAACCTGCAAATAAATTAGAGGTATGTGGAACAATTCGTGCCAAAGAAGTGAAAGTAGAAACAGGCTGGTGTGATTATGTTTTTGAAAAAAATTATTGCTTGCTACCTTTATCAGCAGTAGAAGCACATATTCAAGAATATGGTTATTTGCACAATACGCCTTCTGCCAAAGTAATTGAAACAGAAGGGCTTGAAGTAGGGAAAATGACGGCTAATCAGCAAGAAAAAATAGAGGAAATCTTTTTGCATTTGATAGAAATGAATAAAAAGATAGCTGTTTTGGAAAAAGAAAATGCAGAATTGAAGGCGCAAATTTCAGGAAAATAAGGTTCATTTTTTTACCATTAATTTTAAATCAAATGAAAAAAATAATCTTATTGAGTCTTTATATTTGCGAAATGGCACTATTTTCTGTTTTTGCACAAAACACAGAAAATAGTGCCATTAAGCCCGTAGCACAAGCTGTATTGAACTATGGCGATGGTTTGCAAGATATTTCGTTTTTTGTAGCAAGTGAAAATATCAAAAATCAAAGCTTTGCTGCACAATATGTGCGCAATGCAAATTTACTACAAGTTGATGCAAGTCAATTGTTGAGCTTTGTACAAGCAAAACCCGATGCAATCGCTTTGCATATTCCTGATAAAAATGGACAAGAGATTGTTCTTCAATTACTTAGATATGAAGTTTTGACGGAAGGCGCAGCGATTGGAACTATTCATCAAGGCGAAAAACAGCCTATTGCTTATACAGATGGGATTCATTATCGGGGATTTATCAAAGGAAATCTGCGTAGTTTGGTGGCGATTAGTTTTTTTGAAAATGATATAATGGGCTTTTTTTCAGATGAAAATGATAACCATATTATTGGCAAAATAGGCGAAAGTAGCAGCGATGAATACATTGTCTATGCCGAAAAAGATTTGCTGATTCAAAGTAATTTTACCTGTCAAAATGCCAAACTTCCGCAAATCAAACAAAAGGCTTTGCAACAGTCGGGTGGAGGCATGAATACAAATCAGGTAAATGGCTGCGTAAAAGTCTATTTTGAATGTGATTATCAACTTTTTTTGGACAAAAGTTCTAATACAACAACCGTAAATAACTATGTAACAGGGCTTTTCAATCAAACGGCTGCTATCTATCAAAATGAAAGTATTGCTACACAAATATCTTCGATTTTTGTGTGGACAAGTTTAGACCCTTATCCTTTCAACGATTCTTTTGATGCCTTAAATGCGTTTGGACAGGCAAAACAAGACAATTTTGTAGGCGATTTGGCACATTTGCTTTCTACTCGGAACAACAATAATGGTGGAATTGCTTGGTTAGATGTGTTATGTAATAACTATTTTTATTTTTCTTCGCAAAATTATCACACAGGACGTTTTGCATATAGTAACATCTCTACGACTTACGCCAATTTTCCTACTTTTTCTTGGAGCGTGGAATGTGTAACCCACGAAATGGGACACAATTTGGGTTCGCCGCACACACATGCCTGCGAATGGAATGGCAACAGTACAGCGATAGATGGTTGTTATCCCGTAGAGGGCAGTTGCGCACAACCTGGCAATCCTGCTTCTGGCACAATTATGAGTTATTGCCATTTGGTATCGGGAGTAGGTATCAACTTTGCAAATGGATTTGGTACGCAGCCAGGCAACCTTATTCGCTCAATGGTAACGGGAGCAGCTTGTATTGTGCCTTGTGTAACTTGCCCTGCAACGGCTTCACTCACAGGTACTTATACGACCACAAAAACAGAAGTAACCAATTATATTACAGCTACTTGCATTGTTCCTAATGGTGCAAATGTAACCTTTGATGCAGCGAATTATATTCGTTTGTTGCCAGGTTTTAAAGCTAGTGTGGGTAGCACGTTTTATGCACGCATAGATGGTTGTGGCGGCTTACGTATGGCAAATGACAATGATTTAGCACAAAGTAATATGCCCATAGAAATGGCGTTTGCTACGGCAGAAAACTTATTTAGCATTGTACCAAATCCTGTAACAGATGAGGCAAATATTGTCTTTTATTTGACTCAAAACGAAAATATTCAAATAGAAATTTGGGATATGTTGGGGAATAAAATCGCAACCCCCTTGGCGAATATGGATTTTTCATCAGGCGAACATGCGATTAGGATACATGCACAGAATTGGGCAAAAGGCTTGTATATCTGTCGTTTATATATCGGAAATGAGGTAAAAGTCAAGCAAATGGTTTTGTATTGAGCTTGAATTTTTTCCATATAAAAAGAGAAAACGCAGATGATATAATACTCATTTGTTTGTTTTCTCTTTATTTTTAGTCATAAAACACCTACAAATTTTTTTTGTGTGCATGACATTCTTTATACAAACTTAATCCAATAGTCGTGTTTCCAAAATGTGTTTAAATTTGCGCAGAATGGCAATTATTTTTAATAAAGATTCCCTTTTTGTACAATCCAAAGCCTCTGAAATACAATAGTTTTTGCCTTCCATCACCACAAATTTCCAACTTCCACCAATCACTTCGCAGCCATACAAGGGTTTATCATTTGCATTTTTTACTTGTCCAATCAAAAATGCCTCAATGAGTTGCGCCATAGGCTCGCCTGTTGGGTTCAGTTGCGGTTTGTATTCTTGAAAATGAAAATAGGGATTTTCGATAATATTTTTAAAGCCTTTTGCCACCATAAAGTCACTTCGTACACTCAACTTTGTATGATTAACCGTTGCACTTATCTTTTTCTCAAAAACGCCTACAAAGCCTTTATTTTTGGGACTCATCAATCCACTTAATCGCAGAACGTATGTAATAAAATACATTTTCAAATCTTCTTCGCCCCAAGCCACAATATTATCTTGGGCATCTTGCAAGATTTCATCAAAAAGACGTTGTTCATACGAATCAAATATCGGAAAATCAGCCTCAAACCACTCTTGCATAAGTGGGGTTTGGTATGCCGCAATTTTAGTTAATTGAAAATGAAGGATTAACTCCGCTTCTTTCCATTCTCTTACTTTAGTTATCATCATTTTGCTACTTACAAGTTTTTGCAAAGATACAACTTTTGTGGCAATTTTTGCCAAGAATAGCGCAATTTGTATAGGGCTTTCTCGTAAAAATATGGCATATTTTTATGACAAAGCACTACATTTTGAAGGTAGTTTTTGAGCCTGTCATGTAACCCCAAAAGTTTTTTCTGTTTGCAACAAGCAAAGTAAATTGAGAAGAAGGATAAAACACCTAAACACCTTATTTTTACCCTGATAATAGAAAAAAAGGCACGTATATTCATTGCTGCTAAAAAGGTAAATAATGAATGATTAGCTTTGTTTTTAATCATTCACACTATTATATTTTTTAACATGAAAAAGATTTTACTTTTAATCATTATTTGCCTTTTTGTAGGGCAGGCGTGGGCGCAAATCCCACAGGGAGCGAGGCTTGTAAGTGGTAGTTTCGGGGCTAATTATAATTGGGCAAAACAAAGATGGGCAGTAAATCACAGTAGTGCGGCTACTATTGCAAGTAGTTATAGCTATTTTGGCAAAAATAACTTGTGCAAAAATATAGGTTTAGGGATACGTATGGCAAACGACCGTTTTACGGGTAATGGAACAGGCAATATCAATATGCAATCAAATAGCAACCTTTCTGTGAATTTTCAGTTCGGATATACAAATTTTTTACCCCTTTTATTTGTGAATAAACACTTATTTCTTGCGCTTAATTCATACGCAAGTCCAGAAGGGCATTTTTCGCATAGTGTAAATTCATTAACAAATACGCAAAATTCTTTGGAGAGTATCAATTATAGCATGAATTTTTCGCTCGGCATTGCCCCAAGTTTGGCGTTTCATTTCAAAGAAAGATGGCTTTTGTCAGCAAATATGGGTTTAATCAGGGTCAAATATACCCTTGATGAATTACGAGACTTTCCTATTCATTATATCAATACGAACATTAACCTAAGTCCTGCTTTTTGGGGTATAGGCGTTGGTTATTTTCTTTCGCCTAAATCATAAAACTTTCGTACCTTTGTACCACAAAATTTCAGTCAAAAATCTGTTTTATCCGTTAATAAATATTGTTTTATTATGTACGACATTATCGTAATCGGAAGTGGTCCGGGTGGCTATGTTGCTGCAATTCGTGCGGCGCAATTAGGTATGAAAGTCGCTTGTGTAGAGCGTGAGAGCTTGGGCGGCATTTGTCTCAACTGGGGCTGTATTCCTACAAAAGCCTTGATTAAAAGTGCAGAAGTAATGGAATATTTGCAACATGCCGAAAAATATGGCTTGTCTGCCACAGGAATTGATAAAAATTTCTCTGCTGTTGTGTCTCGTAGCCGAGATGTGGCAAATGGCATGAGCAAAGGCATTAGTTTTTTGTTTCGTAAAAATAAAATTGAGACCCTTACAGGCTCAGGGAAACTTACTGCCGACAAAAAAGTAGAAGTAACAGCGGCTGATGGGACAAAGACAATTTATGAAGCAAAACACATTCTCTTGGCTACGGGCGCACGCTCACGTAGTTTGCCTGCTATGCCAGTAGATGGTAAAAAAATCATCGGTTACAGAGAAGCTATGGCTTTGCCTACACAGCCTAAGAAAATGATTGTGGTAGGTTCGGGTGCGATTGGCATTGAGTTTTCGTATTTCTACCACACAATGGGAACAGAAATCACGATTATCGAATATATGGACAGAATTTTGCCCGTAGAAGATGAGGAAGTTTCTAAACAAATGGAGCGTCTTTACAAGCAAAAAGGAATGAATATTATGACAAGTGCGGAGGTCATTGCTACCGATACCACAGGCGAAGGCGTAGTAGCAACCGTAAAAACAGCAAAAGGTGAAATAAAAGTAGCAGGCGATATTTTGCTTTCTGCGGTGGGAATTGTGGCAAACTTGGAGAACTTAGGCTTGGAAACGCTTGGTATTCAAATGGATAAAGGACGTGTGATTACAGACGATTTTTATCGTACAAATGTGCCAGGTATTTATGCCTTTGGTGACATGACTCCTGGACCCGCTTTAGCGCATGTAGCTTCACATGAGGGCATTATTTGTGTGGAACATATCGCAGGTTTGCATGTAGAGGCAATGGATTATGGCAATATTCCAGGCTGTACCTACTGTTTGCCCGAAGTTGCTTCTGTAGGTTTGACCGAAAAACAAGCAAAAGAAAAAGGTTACGAAATCAAAGTAGGGAAATTCCCTTTTTCTGCATCTGGAAAAGCAAGTGCATCTGGCAAAAAAGATGGCTTTGTAAAAGTGATTTTTGATGCAAAATATGGCGAATGGCTCGGCTGCCATATGGTAGGTGCAGGCGTAACAGATATGATTGCAGAAGTTGTGGTTGCTCGTAAGTTGGAAACAACGGCGCATGAGATTATCAAAGCTGTTCACCCACATCCGACTATGTCAGAGGCGGTAATGGAAGCTGTGGCACAGGCGTATGGGGAGTGTATTCACTTGTAGTAATGTATTTTCTCCCAGATTTTCGGAGATTTAATCGCAGATTTACGCAGATTTTTCTACATCTGTGTAAATCTGCGTTGTCGTTGAGCTTGTCGAAACGTTCTTTATCTGCGTTTATCTGCGAGAAACTAAACAGATAAAAAAAACGGCTTTTCCAAACGAAATACTCAATATAAACATGGATATTTCTTTTCATACGCTTGTTTACACTCATATTGCCTCTGTAGCGGAGTGGAATGAGCGGCATAATATTAAACCTAAACCAGCTATTCAAAGGAAGCGTTATACGTCTTCCAAAATCACTAGTTACCCTGAATACCAGACAGTTAAAGTTATTCTTTTTGTGATGTATTTATGTATAGCAGGGGTTTTAGGATTTTTTTTTCCACAAACGCTGATTCTTTTTATGATAATAGGCACTATCCTATTTACGCTGTTGTTTTCGGCTGATAGTATTTGGGACTATAAGCCCCCTTCTATTGCTTATCATTCTCAAGCGGAATTAATCGGCAAGCGTTTTTTATTTGTGGGCGAAAAAATCCATTTTTCCGAAACAGGCATAAAAATCAGCAACTTTTACACAAAAGAAGAATACTCGTTTTTATACACAGAAATGAGCGAAATCGTATTGGAATATGTAGGCATGAAAGCAGAATGGGACATAAAAGCCTCAAAACTAAGTTGGAAGCATAAAGACAAATATTATGAATATGATTTGCAAATAGACTCTCAATATCGTATCAAGCAGTTGATAGCGGTCATACAGTTTTTATACGACAAAAATATCGCTTTTCAAGAAGTAAATGATGATGGCAAAAAGCTGCATTTCCTGCGCCTTATAGAAACGCCAAAAACTGAAAAAAAGAAAATAATTGACCCTCATATTTTGTCGTTGATAGCGGAAATCGGTGATAAGGAGGACTAAAATAAACAGATAGAAGCTTAGTGAATTTACTGAAGCTATGGTACGGCGACAAGTTCATTTCGGTACGCCTCAATGTAAAATCAAGACATACATTGTAAGAGAAAGTCATTCAAAACAGGTTTAGGCATTTCGAAAAGGCGTTTCTATGCTAATCGTTTCAAATTCAGTCTTTTTTTCATTTATGATGTCAAATAAATAAAAAGCAGCCGTTTTGCCCAATTGATAGCCTGATGTTTCTACATAAGGGATTTTTTGAGGCAATAACAAAGGCAAATAGCCATCGCTAATTGCCACAATTTGAAGGTCTTGTGGAATATTAAGTCCTAAAGCATGCGTTGCTTTAATCACTCCTGCTAACACTTCATCGCTCATCATAAATAACGCACTAGGAGGATTGGCAGAATTCCATAAAGTCAGAAAAGTTTCTTCCGCCTTTTGGCTATTGTTTACAAAAAAAGCATCTTGAATATAAAATAGCCGATTCGCTTGTGTGAGTGCTTGCCGAAATCCCTCTACCCTATCTTGCGTAATAGACAATCTGGGGTCGCCAAAAAAACCACAAATACGTTGATGATTTTCGCTATGCTGAATAAGGTATTCTACGGCTTGAATCGTTGCTTCCTTGCCAGGAACAATGACTTTATGTCCCTGAATATTGTTGGGTACTTTGTCAAAATAGACAACAGGCACACCACTATACGACAAATCTAAAAAATGACTTGTCTCAAAACTTTCTTTCGTTAAAGAAACCAAAACCCCCTCTACCCCCGTAAAAGCACAGATTTCCGCATTTTGAATTTCTCTTTGCACATCATCATTAGAATGAAGAACAAGCAAGTTATAGCCTCTTTTATGTGCCTCTTCCTCTATCGCTTTCATCACAGAAGGGAAAAAAAACATAGAAATTTCAGGAATAATTAAGGCAATCGTTTTGCTTTTGCCATTGCGCAAATTAATCGCCATTTGATTGGGTTTGTAGCCCATTTGTTCTGCTAATTGCTTGATATTTGCTTTCAGTTCTATGCTTACATCGGGGTGATTGTGTAAAGCCCGAGAAACGGTAGATGGATTTACCCCTAATACTCTGGCGATATCTTTAATGGTTACTCTACTCATGACTTTATATTTAATCGGCAAATATAGGTTTTTTCTGTTAAAATAAAAATACGCAAAAAAGGGAGACCTACACAGCCTCCCTTTTCATTCATGTTAATAACCTATTCTATTATTTACTACTAAAAATTATATCTTACCGTTGCAGAAAGACTTCTTCCTAAGATAGGTCTTGCACGCACGTAGTTAATTTGATTTTCTTTGATAAAAGTTTCTTCAGATTCGGTGATACCAAGTGCATTCAACAAGTTGTTGCCTGCTATGATGGCTGTCAAACCTTTGGTAATTTGGATATTTGCATACAAATTCGTGATTACATAGCCTGGCATTTTCAATTTGTTGTCATTGCCTGTATAAGAACTTCCTGTACCAATAAAGTTCAAGCCAATAGAATGTCCTTTGAAAGTATAAGAAGGCGCAAGATTGAAGATTAAAGGAGATTGTCTTCTTGGACGATTGCCAACTACAGAAGTATCTCCACCTGTAATGGTTGCATTTGTATAGGTTGCGCTTCCACGAAGGTTAAAATCACCAAAATTAGCAGCACCTTCGACCTCTAATCCTAATGCACGATAATCATTTTCAATGATTTGTTGAGTAGTAGCCTCAAAACCACCTTGCTCATTCGTTGCGGCATAGAAACCTGTTACAAACAAACCGTAGTTTTTCGCATTGTATTTCCAGCCCAATTCTGCTTGGTTTACGAAGTCCAAAGTTGCTTTTGCAGAACCATCAGCATATACAGAAGGTGAGAACAAGATACGGTCAGCTTTGGCAGAACCGCCACGGCTATAACGACCAAAAACTGCCATTGCATCATTCAACTTGTAGTTTGTTCCGATAGAATAAGAAGCATAACTATATGTGTAATTTACAGGCATTGCCGCAGCATTGTTGATACCTGAAACACTTTGCTCATTAGCAGAGATTGTACCATCATTGTTTACATCAAAAGTAGTTTGTGCAGAAGCTGCATAGTTGCCGTTTACACTACCCATATCCCAACGGAAACTTGCCCCTGCGTTCCATTTATCAGTGATTTGAACTTCTGCGCCTAAATATGGCGCATTGATGCCATATTGTGTGTTGTAGTTACGTTGGCAGCAGTTGCCCCAAGCAGGTACGCCATACGCATACAAGCCATTTTGTGTCAATACATTTCCAGTAGAATCTACCACATTCAATGGCATAGAACCATTTCCGTTGATTTCCATCAAATAAGAATTCCACAACCAAGACATGTTGATGTTTTGGTAAGCCTTAAAGAAACCTGCTGTCAAGTCCAATCTACCTACTTTTTTCATCACTTTGAAATCGTTTACCATATTGTTCATGTTGTTCAATTCGGTATCGAACATATGGATACGCATTGCCATGCTGTTGTTATCGAAAGCAGAAACGCCGTCTCTTGCAAAAGCATATGCCAAAGTTGCTGTACCTGTTGTATCTCCTAATAAACTTGCTACAGAAGAAGCAAGTGCAGAACCTTTTGCAATTTCGGCAGGGAAAGGTGCTACAAAACGACCAGAGTTCATAGACATTCTTGCTCTATCTTCTATTTTCCAGTTGTTGCCCAAATCAAAGCTAAATTCTGTACCGATAGCATGAGATAATGGGTGCATACCATCAGCTACATTTGCTCTGCGCAACTGACCATCTGGGCCTAAACCGATATTTTGCATCAAATAAGGAGATTGCATAGCACCATGTGTAGGGTCATATCCCTCTGCGCCACTCCATTTTGGAGCGTCATTTGTACCTTCTACTTTCAAAGGCATTGGCATATAGGCAGGTGTACGGTCATTCAAATATTTGTAATACACTCTTGCATAACCATTGCTGAAACGTTTGGTAATGTTTGCTTTTACTTGTCCACCTAAGTTTGCGGTATAACCTGCCGTTCTTACGCCTTCTCCTTGACGGAAAAAGCCACCTACGTGTACACTAATGTCATCACCGATTGGCGTACCAAAATTGAAGTCTGTACGGAAGTTTTTGTTGTCAAGGCCCAGCGTTGTTCCAATAGAACCGCCTGCAACTGCACCTGTTTTGCTGATAAAATTGATGATACCTGCGGGTGAGTTAGAAGACAAAGTAGAAGCCGAACCTCCTCTGATAGCCTCAACCCTCGCGATAGAATTGTCGGCACGCAAAAAGATGTCAGCAGTAGCAAAAGCGATGTCGCCAAATAACAATATAGGCAAACCATCTTCTTGTAGTTGCAAATATTTAGAACCACCCGAAGAAATCGGTACACCACGAACCGTAATGTTTGTATTACCATCACCGCCCGAAGCCTCAGCACGAACCCCTGGAATAGAACGGAAGATTTCAGCCGTTGTACGGAAAACGGTTTGGTCAATCGCTTGTGTATTCAAAGTAGAAACAGAAACGCTTGACTCCAACTTAGATTTAGGATTCATTACCCCTGTAATCACAACCGCATTTAAGCCGATAGCGTCATTTGCAAGGGAAAAATTCAAGACCACATTTTTTTCACTGCCCAATTCTACTTCTTGCGACAGATTTGCATAACTAATAGACGAAGCGGTAACTTTTATTTTACCTGCTTGATTGAACTCAATAGAATAAGCTCCTGCATCATCGGCAAGTGCCCCTGCATTTGTGCCATCTACGACAACAATTGCGCCGCTAATGCCCGCACCTGATGCGTCAGATACCTTACCAGAAATGGTGTATTGTGCTGATACAGTAGCATGTACACACAATAATAGCGATAGAAAGTAAATAATTTTTCTCATATAGATATTGTTTATTGATTGAAAACTGAACAAAACTATATGATACTTTGATACAAAAAAATGTCAAATATGTAGGCTTTCTCCGCAAACGATTGCGCAACCGTTTGTTGTGGATAAATTTTTCATTTTTTTTATACAAGGTTTTTTATTGAGCATCGAGAATAAAATAAAGTATGAATTTGTCGCCATCATTTGTATCCTTACAGGCGATTATGTAAGGAATAAGTAAAAAATAACTTGTTAAAATAAAAAGGTAAAAACAATAGACTTGCTTTAACGTCATTTTCAAGTAATTACTATTTTTTATGTGGTGCTTCGGCTTTAGCCGAAGAATATAACACTTCGGCTAAAGCCGAAGAACCAAACGATAGACAAAATTTTTCGATATACATAAAATTTATTTCATAAATCATTGATTTTGAATAAAAAGCAAGTCTAATATTGGTTCTTTGACATTTTTTGTCGAAAGCATCTAAAATGCCTCGTTTTGGTAGGGACAGGGCAATGCCTCGTTTTGGTAGGGACAGGGCAATGCCTCGTTTTGGTAGGGACAGGGCAATGCCTCGTTTTGGTAGGGACAGGGCAATGCCTCGTTTTGGTAGGGACAGGGCAATGCCCT
>JAAFHL010000076.1 GCA_013298365.1 Bacteroidota bacterium
AACGCAGATTTTCGCAAATTAGATTTTTTATTTGCGAAAATCTGCGTGAATCTAAATAACTATCTGTTTTTTATGCTATTAACCTCTCGAATAATTAGGGGCTTCTTTGATAATCTGCACATCATGTGGGTGGCTCTCTAACAAACCTGCACCTGTAATTTGTACAAATTGGCAAGTTTGCAAAGCGGTAATATCCGCCGCCCCGCAGTAGCCCATGCCTGCACGCAAGCCGCCTATCATTTGATAGATGACTTCCGAAAGTTTGCCTTTATGTGGCACACGTCCTTCAATTCCTTCTGGCACAAGTTTCTGCACATCATCTTCTGCATCTTGAAAATAGCGGTCTTTGCTGCCCGTTTTCATCGCCTCAATCGAACCCATGCCTCGATAAGACTTGAAACGTCTGCCTTCATACAAAATCGTTTCGCCTGGACTTTCATCTGTACCAGCAAGCAAACCGCCAAGCATGACACAATTTGCACCTGCGGCAAGTGCTTTGACCATATCGCCCGAATATTTGATGCCCCCATCTGCAATCACAGGAATTTTACCTGCTACGCCTTTGCAAGATTCTAATACAGCCGAAAGTTGTGGTGCGCCAACGCCCGCAATTACACGTGTTGTACAAATGCTACCAGGTCCTACGCCCACTTTTACCGCATCTGCGCCCCTTTCCATCAAAGCCTCTGCTGCTGCGGCTGTGGCAATATTGCCTGCAATAATCTGCAAATCCCCATATTTTTGCTTGATAGCCTGCACCATATCCAAAACGCCTTTTGAATGTCCATGTGCCGTATCTACGGTAACGACATCAACGCCTGCTTTCACCAATGCCTCTATTCTGTCAAACGTATCGCCTGTAACGCCTACGGCTGCCCCTACCCTCAAGCGACCTAAATGGTCTTTGCAAGCATTTGGAAATATTTTTTTCTTGATAATGTCTCGATAGGTAACAAGCCCCACCAATTTTCCATTTTTGTCTATAATGGGCAGTTTTTCGATTTTATGCGATTTGAGGATATATTCTGCCTCCTCGAAATTTGTGCCAAAAGGCGCAGTAATCAGGTTTTCTTTGGTCATCAATTCACTGACGCTACGTGCGTCTGTGGGCTGAAAACGCAAATCACGATTGGTAAGAATCCCCACCAATTTGTTGTCGTCATCAACGATGGGAATGCCGCCAATTTTTTGCTCTGACATCAATTTTACCGCTTCTCGCAAAGTTGCATCGGCATGTAAGGTAATAGGGTCCACAATCATACCACTTTCCGAACGCTTGACTTTGCGCACCTGCTCAGCTTGACGCTCAATAGACATGTTTTTGTGAATGAAACCAATTCCCCCTTCCTCTGCCATAGCAATTGCCATTTTATGCTCTGTTACTGTGTCCATTGCGGCACTGATAACAGGAAGGTTGAGCAGAATTTCTCGTGTAAGGTAGCTTTGTGTGCTGACATCTCTCGGAAGCACTTCCGAGTAATTAGGGAGCAAAAGAACATCATCATAAGTGAGTCCTTGATAAGCAATTTTGTTTTGAAATGACATTGGCAAATATTTCGTTAGATTACGGTGTGAATAGAAACGATATTTGCAGGGCAAAGGTAAGGATTTTTTTGGAAAAGAAAAAAAGATTTGTCTTTTTCCTTTTTCATGGGTTGATTATCCTTGCCATTTTGCGTAAATATGTTTAATTTTGTAATCTATACACGTAAAACCATCTCATTATATGATAGTCGTTGCACACAAAAGCACAATGCATGCTTCTATTCTCAAAAAGTATCCTAATGCTCAAATCGTAGATGTTACCTCTAAGGCGACAGATGACTTTGTGAAAATGAGTCCTTTTTTTGCGCATGGGAAAATTCCGATTCCTTTTTCGGAAGGCTATTTTGGGGAATCGGTGGAAGGAATATGGCAAGGGCTAAAAGTCTTTGAAAGTGAGGATATTGATAGGACTAAATTTGGTGTTAAGGATATGAAAGGTTTAAAAAGAACCGTTAGACGATTTGGGAAGTGTTTGGGGCATCGCAAAGGTATAAAAGGTGAGGATTTGCTTTCTTATCTTGATGCAAGAAAGCAAATTTATGTACCTTTGTATATATGGGTTTTGGAAAATAAACTGCAAAATCTCTTGGAAAAATTGCAGGAGAAAATGCAAAAAGGAACGCTGGTTTTGTTAGACTATGAAATAAATGGGGACATAGACGACCCTCGCAAACCGCTTTCTCATGCACATTTGATAAAGCAGTTCTTAGAAGGCAGCTTGCCGTAGTAAAGGCATTTTATTCCAACGCCTTTTTCACCTTCACGCATTTCTCCAAAATTGGCTTCAATTTATCCATTTGCAAGATACTTGCGGCATCACTGCTTGCTTTCCAAGGCTCGGGGTGAACTTCTATAAACAAACCCGTTGCACCTGCGGCTATTGAACTCAAAGCCATGGTTTCTATCATGGCTGCGTCTCCGCCTGTGATGCCCGAAGACTGATTGGGAATTTGCACAGAATGTGTACAGTCCATGATAATATGGTCACAGAATTTGCGCATTTTGGGCATAGCAGTCATATCTACAACCAGATAATTATAGCCAAAGGTTGTGCCTCTTTCGGTCAAAAGAATATTTGTATTGCCAGTAGAAGCCACTTTTTCGTAGGCATTTTTCATGGATTCGGGGGAAACAAACTGCCCTTTTTTGATATTTACGCCCTTGCCTGTTTTGCCAGCGGCAATGAGTAAATCCGTTTGTCTGCACAAAAAAGCAGGAATTTGCAGGTAATCTACAAATTGCGCAACATGCGCACAATCCATAGACTCATGCACATCTGTAATGACAGGAATGTGTAATTCTTTGCCTATTTTCTGCAAAATCTGCAAGGCTTTTTCTTCGCCAATGGTCGTAAAACTATCTAATTTGGTACGATTCGCTTTTTTGTATGAGGCTTTAAAAATATAGGTTAAGCCCAATTCTTTGGCAAGTGCCTTACAATGATGGGCAATTTCAAAAGCAACGGCTTCGTCTTCAATGGCGCAGGGTCCTGCAATGAGTGTGAATAATGACATGATATATGTTGTAAATGTACCTAACTATGTATGATTTTTAAATATTCTCCGCATCAAATCTTCATTTTTTCTTGAATAATGATTTTAGCGTTTCCTGCCTTGATAGCATTGTTCCATTGCGAAAGAGCCTCCTCTTTTTTACCTAATTTATACAAAATATCACCGTAATGCTCCAAAGACTCAGGCGTAGATTGTAACATTACCGATTTTTCTGCCCAAATTAAAGCTTGCTCATATTCTCCTGCCTGATATAACACAAAGGCATACATATCTTGACTTGCCGCATTATTAGGCTGTATTTTAAGCGAATTTATCATCAGGTCTTTTGCCTTTGTAGATTTGTCTTTTTGAACTGCCAAACAATAGGCATAATTATTATAAATGTCCGCATTTGCAGGTGCAAGCGACAAGGCTTTTTCAAAAGCAGTTTCTGCCTCTTGCCACTGATTGCTACGACTGTATGCAATCCCAAGCCCTTGATAAGTATTAGCCATCAATTCAGAATTGTTCACATTGCGTCTTTTCACTTTTTCAAATGCAAAAATTGCCTGCTCATACTCCCCTACCCCCACATTTGCCATACCTAAATAATAAGAAAATTTGTCGTTGTTGGGGAAATATTCCAAGGCATCTAAAGCATCTTGTTGCAATCTACTCAAATCTTTGGTTTTGAAACTATTAACAAGCATTTTTTCCCACATATCGTCATCTTTTGCTTCTACTAATAAGGCTTTTCTGTACATCAAACGTGCAGAATCTGCTTTGCCATCAAAGGATAATAAATCTGCTTGAAAATGATTTGAAATCGCAGTATTAGGGTGTGCTTTTGCCAAAATTGCCACCAAAGTCCGCACTTTTCCAATAGAAGATTTGTCAATGTCTATATAGTCTATCAAGGTATGAATCACATTTGCCTTACCATCTATGCCAATTTCAGGATTTGAGAAAGCCAAAAACAAATATTTATCCGACTCTTCTATGTTATTTTGTGATTTATATATATCGGCTAAAGTAAGTAAGGCAAAACTATCCATCGGGTAGCGTTTCAATAGGTTTTTTAATACCTCAATACCTTCTAATTCACGCCCTAGTTTTTTGAGTAGGTTAAATTTATTATACACATATTCTGCTTTTTCGAGGTGATTTTCAATTAACTTATCTATGATGGCTAATGCTTGCGAAGATTTGCCTGCTTCTACACTAATTTTATATTTTTGCAAATCCAATTCCTCTGTATTGTCGTGATTTTTAGGTACTTGATTCAAGGTTTCAATTGCCTCGTCATAGTTTTTGTTGCGAATGTATAAATCAGCCAATTCATTAAAAACCCCTGGTTCTTTGGGAAATTTTTGCGTAATGATTTTCTTTATCCGAATGGCATTTGCCATATCGCCCTTAATACGATACGCATCTACTAAGGCTTCATGATACCAATAATTGTTAGGTGCTAAGGCAATTGCGCCCTCCCCCATTCTCACAGATTCGTTGTAGTCTGACGGGTCGGTTGTGGCTTCAGTATAGAGCAAACAAAGGTTATACATTGTGCCATGATGTTTGGGGTCTAACTTTAAGATTTGCAAAAAAAGTTCTTTTGCGCCCGCCACATTTCCGTTCACCATTTCGGTACATGCATCTACATAAATCAACGATATTTGCTGTTGTAAAGCCAACGATTTTTCAGGCTTTGCACTTTTTGTGGTAGCTTGAGTGCTTCGGCAACCTGGACTCAGTACCAAAACAAGGAGAAAAGCGAAGATAATGATTCTATTCATGAGCGTTTAACAATATGCCTCAAAGATACGTTTTTTTCATTTTTTTGCCAAAAGAATTTTGAGTGAGTAAGGATAATGGGGTAAAAAATAACAGCCTAACACAAAGATAACAATGTGTTAGGCTGTTTATGGTCATTTGAATAAAAATTAATAATGTAAGTTGCTAATAGCGTTGAGATTCCGGAGAATCGCAGTACGGTAATAAGAATGTACAAGTTACATTAATTATCCCCAAAACTTTCAAATAATTCTTGCTTCAATTCATTAAGATAATCGGCGGTATCTTCATCAAAACTGATGGCACAGCCCAAATAATCTTCAAACAAGGTAAGATAATCTTCTGTTTCTTCACGTCCAATGATAATTTCAGCAGGAATATAGCCTGTATTTTTTCCTTTGAACATATTTATCAAAGACTTTTGCAATTCTGTGCGCACATTTTCGAGTGGCAACATTTCTTGCGCCACAATCATACCTGTTTCTTGCTCAATTGCCAACATCATAAGCGGAAAATAAGGACGCTCATCTTCATTTTCTTGAACGGGCATCATGACATGGAAAATATCCATAATCCATACTTTGTCTGCACGTTTTGGAAGGCGGGATAGGTGTGTACGCATATACAATTCCGATACCTCAACATCTGGCAAATCGTCTATAAAGTCCTCATCTCTATACAATTCCCATTCGTCTTTCCAAGTATCACCCACATATTTCCAAACTCTTGCTGCTGCCACAACAGACTCATCGTCTTCACTTTCTTCGTGATACAACATTTCTAAGTCGTCTTTGCAAGTACGAGCAACCTCTAATGCTTGCGAAATAATCAAAATCATGGTATCCGCTTCTTCTTCCGTCTGAATTGTCCAAGGCATAAAACCTGGAGAATAATCGTGGAAAGTAGGATATGCTTTTTTTCCTTTAAACGAGAAACCTAATTTTTTATATAAAGCTTCATCTTCTTCTAATAATTCTTCTTTATCTTCCAGAGAAAGCATCAAACAATCTTGCGTAAAAAGCATTTCTTCAGGGTCAGCAAGTCCAGTTGCAATTTCCATCAATGTATCCAATCCTTTCAACCCCTTGTACATACCCAATGCAAACAACTCACCGCCCATACCCATTACTGTACAATAGTAGGTAAGTCCCGTTTCAGGATGTTGAATACCAAACATCTCGCTGTCTCCCATCCATTCCCAAGGAGCGAGTTGTTTAAACTGAATGGCAAGCGACATGAGTTGCTGCCATTTCATTTTTGAAATTTTATTTGTCATATTGTTAATTTCTCGCAACTACGTGCAAATTTCACGCAAGCAGTTGCAGATTTTGAGTAAATTTATTCGTTCACTTCTTTCATGTTGTGGTACACCGACTGTACGTCCTCATCTGACTCAATTTTATCAATAAGTTCATGGATTTTTTCCGCATTTTCGCCCGAAAGTTCCATAAAATTATTTGCAAACTGTTGAAATTCTGCATTTGTTACATGAATTTTTTGGGCTTCTAATGCCTTTTGCATTTTAGCAAAATCTTCAAATGCTGTGATTAAAATTGCCTCATCGCCCTCAACTTCTATTTCTTCTAAGCCCGCATCTATCAACTCTAACTCCAATTCTTCGGGGTTTAAGCCTTGAAGACTAATCGTAAAAACGCCTTTTCGGGTAAAAATAAAATCCAAAGAACCACTTGTACCAAGTGAACCGTCAGCACGATTAAGATAGCTACGGATGTTTGCCACAGTACGTGTAGGGTTATCGGTTGCCGTTTCTATCAAAATAGCAACCCCTTTCGGTCCATATCCCGAATAAACCACTTCTACATAATTGCTTTCATCTTTACTTGCAGCCCGTTTTATCGCAGCATCTATACGGTCTTTGGGCATATTTACGCCTTTTGCATTTTGAACGGCGGTACGCAAACGGGGATTCATATCTGGGTCTGAACCAGATGCTTTCACCGCCATTGCAATTTCTCTTCCATATTTGGTAAAGAGTTTCGCCATTTTGTCCGAGCGAGCAAACATTTTGTGTTTACGTTTTTCAAATGCACGTCCCATTTTCAGTTTTCAATTATCAGTTATCAAAAAAATTACTTCATTTCGGTTGCAAAAATAAGACTTTTATTTGATATATACTTTACATTTTTGGTAAATATCAAAAAAAGAGGGCAACTTCACGTCGCCCTACTATTGAATAACTATGAAACATCGCACCAATTAAATATTTTTTTTGCTTATTTCATTGGAACTAATTCCAACTCAACACGGCTTTCATTTTTTGTTGTTGTACCGTCGCTGCCATAACCATCAGGATTCATACGTACAGGCGGCATTCCTTTTGTCAAAATCAACTGACGTTTGATTTGAAAAGCACGTTTCACAGACATAATTTTATTATCATCTTCTTCACGTCCTCCACTGTAATGTGCATGAATCACCAATTTATATTTAGGATACTTTACCAATAAGTCTTTTAATTCTTGAATATATGATTCCGAATCAGGCATAAGTGCATCTGTACCAGGCTTGTATATCATGTTCATAGCAATAATTTTCAAACGAGACATATCATAAATATCTATGGCTTGTAATGCTTCCTCTTGCTGATCGGTTTGTGGAGCAGTTACGTCATCTACGCCTTGTTCTCCAGGTGTTTCTGAAACTTCTTCTTTTACAGGTGCTTCAACAACCGCTTCTGCTACAGGTGTTTCAACAACCGCTTCTGTTACAGGCGTTTCAGCAGCTTCTCTTGCTGAAACCGTATTATCTACTATTTCAGTAGGCTCTGTTTCTACCAAATCTTCTTTTTTATCTTCTACAAGTTGTTTTGCACCCAAAGAAACTGGTACTGTTTGGTTTGCAGAATATTCTTCCGCAGCTTTGCCTATTTCATATCTATCAGGGCAGCCACCTTTTTCTTTTCTACCAGGAATATTAGGACATGGGTCAAACGCATCTTCTACGCCGTCGCCATCTGTATCAGGAGAAGTCAAAGTTGCTTCTTCTTTTGCAACAGCAATACGCTCTCTTTCAGGGCATCCACCTTCTGCAATCGGACCTGCAAGATAAGGACAAGCATCAAATCTATCTTCTACGCCATCACCATCTTGGTCATTTGCTTTTTTTTCTACCGGAGGTTCTGTTTCAGCAACTTCCTCTTTTGATGCGCCTACAGGCACAAGTTCGTCATCATTAGGCTCTGTTATTACCTCTTCCGCAGGTTTCGTATTTGTTGCTGCAACTGCTGGAGGCGTATTATCTTGTTGTTGTTGTTGCTTTGTTGTGATTACAGGACCGGGTTTTGTAGGAGCAGACTTAGGTTTTGTATTTCCTCTTGAAGCCACTTCAACGGGAGGCTTTTGAGAAGGCAAAATAAAATTGAAACCAATGGTATGCGACATAGGCTGTATTGTACTACTAAACTTTACACGATACATAGATTCCATATTTAAGCTTACATTGTTACCTAAACGGAAACGAATCCCTAATGCTGCGGGCATATACATACCACTTTTTCCTTCCGAAGTACTATAGCCTAAACCTGTATAAATATAGGGCGCAAAAACCGCATTTTCATCCATGATTTTGCCATTATTGCTTTTCAATTGAAAACCCGTATTGACATCTATCAATAGTTGTGGATTAAATGTACCATCAACTTGTGGATAACTTGCACGCGGTACAAAACTTGCTCCTAATGTGTAGTTTAACCATCCATTCATATACATATTAGCATTGATACGGACACCAGGATTAAAATTACGAGGATTAAAAAATTGTTTGTTTACCATTCCTTTATAGTCCATAAAGGTAACGCTCAAACCTGTGAGTACTTTGTTATCAGACGTTTGAGCCTTTACAAAAGAAGGAGTGCAACAAACTAGGAAGGTTAGTATTTGAAATAGAGTATTAATGCGCATATTGTATGAATAATGATTGAAATATAGATGCTTTGACTGCGTTTAATTATTTACATCAAAAATTGCGCCAAACACTTAGATTATTTAAAATACATATATACATTTTTCATATATTTATGTTTCATAAAAATTTCTTTTATTTATTATTCAATATATTAAAAATATGATTATCAGTGCTTTATTTATTTCCCTATACCTTCCTCCTGCAAAAATAGTCTCAATCAAGTATTTAGCTTTTGAGAGAACCACATATTTGTGTGCAGTTTTTTTTAGCCTTTTTTTGTCCTACACACAATAAATCCTACAAACATGTTTTTGTTTTCTTTTTATTCCCAAAAAAATTCATAGTTTTGCCAATATTATACAGTTATCATGCAAAAAAAAATCACATTATTCAAACATATAAACCTCTTAATAGGAGCTGCTTACCTCCTACTTTGGATTGTCTTATCCGTATTTGCCTACACTTTCATTCCCGATAACTCCCCTAATGCCAATAGACAACTATTGGAACTTAGTCAGTTGCCGCCGATGTCAAAGACTATTTTGTTGCGTATCCCAAACCCTGCCACAGAACAAGACAATTACGTCCCCTTAGCTACACAAAAAGCCAGTAATTTTCAAGCACATAAAAGCATTACTTTTCAAACGCTAAGAGGTATTCCTACTACCTTTTCGCTTAGCATTTTTTCCCCTGAAAGCCAAGGAAATGAGGCTGTTTTTATCGAAAAAAACATCATAAACCAGACATTTTATATGGGAACAGATAGTTATGGCAGAGATGTGTGGAGTAGGTTGGTTTTGGGGGGAAGAATAAGTTTATTGATAGGTATGTGCGCCATGTTTTTGAGTGTGATTATTGGCACTACAATAGGTTTGATAGCAGGTTATTTTGGTGGAAAAATAGATGCCTTGCTTATGTGGTTCATGTCCGTAGTTTGGGCAATTCCTTCTTTATTATTGGCGATTGTATTGGGCATTGTGATGAAACGGGGGCTTGAACAGGTGATGCTTGCGATTGCACTTTCTACTTGGGTAGAAGTGGCTCGTATGGTGCGTGGGCAGGTAATGGGCGTAAAAGCGCAGCAATATATCGAAGCCACAAAAGCATTGGGTTTAGGCACTTTTCGCATTTTTACCAAACATATTTTACCCAATATATGGAGTCCCATTATCATTATGGCAACCGCTAATTTTGGCTCTGCCATTCTCATCGAGTCGGGTTTGAGTTTTTTGGGCATGGGGGTTTCCGCAGAAACACCTACATGGGGACGTATGATATACGAAGGCTACACTTTTATTGTGTTTGAGCATGGAAAATGGTTGGCTATTTTCCCAGGCGTCGCCCTGATTTTATTGGTTATTTCGATGAATATGATAGGAAATAGTTTAAGAGATAGTTTGGAATAATCAAAACCATCGTTAATTTGGCAAAATACGCATGGTTTTGCGATGCCTCGGTGTCCAATAACCTGCCAATAACTTATCTTCTCGCACGCCCTTACTAACAGTTGCATGGATAAAGAATATTTGCTCTGGCGTGATGCGTGTAACGATTCCTACATGATTGATACGTTTTGAACCATTTGAGTCAAAAAATAGCAAATCACCTATTTTTATATCTGTAACATCTTTGACCTCTGTTCCAAACTCCGACAAATCTCGTGAAGTTCGAGGGATTTTTATGCCTGTATTTTTATAAGCCAAGTTTACTAAACCCGAACAATCTACGCCTACCCTTGTCATACCACCCGTTAAATATACGGTTCCAATGTACGCTTTTGCAGTATCTACTGCAACCCTCAACAATTTGGCATTTTTGATTGCTATCTCTGCGGAGATCTCAACAGGTGCTGGCAAAGGAGAAGTGGTGTTTTGGGGAGCATCTGGCAAAGTTGTATTTGTTGCTGGATTTTTGGGCGCAGTTGTTGTAGTAGCAGGAATTGTAGGCTTTGGCGTAGGTGTATTTGTTGCTGGATTTTTGGGCGCAGTTGTTGTAGTCGCAGGAATTGTAGGCTTTGGCGTAGATGTATTTGTTGCTGGATTTTTGGGTGCAGTTGTTGTAGTCGCAGGAATTGTAGGCTTTGGCGTAGATGTATTTGTTGCTGGATTTTTGGGTGCAGTTGTTGTAGTGGCAGGAACTGTAGGCTTGGGCACATTTTGAGCCACAGTTGCAAGCGCAGGTTTTTCAGATTTAGGTTTAATTTCCACATTTTTAGGTGCAGAAACTGTAGCATTTATCTCTCCATCATTGGGGTTACTATCTCTTGGCGCTGGCGATTTAGGACTAGGTTTAGCCGCCTCAATACTCGGATTTTTTGTAGTAATTGTTTTCTTTTTTATTTCAAGACCTTTTGGCTTAATGGTTGGCGGTGGTGGTGGTGTATTTCCCACATTGTTAGTATTGCCACGCAAAATATACGAATCTTGCGCCTTTATAAGGGGCAAAAAAAGGATATTTGTCAGAAAAAATGCTAAAAAGATGATATATAATTTCATATTATTCAATAAAATGGGATTATTTGGTCTTGAAAAAAGCACAATTTTTATACCAAAAATAGGCAAAAACCTAACACGTTAAAATTGAGGTCTCAAATAAACACTTTTTTCTGCAAAAAACATAATAGGGCTTATGTTTTTCCACAAAAATTAGACACGCATGTATGATAAAAAAATGTTAAAAATAAATTACTATATTTTTCATTTTTATCCTATAAAAACCATATCTTACACCAAATTCTAAACAGCTATCACATGAAAACACATTTTTTATTTTTATTTTCACTCTCTTGCTTTTCTCTTTTCGCACAAGAAAAATATCAATACGCCCTTAAATTGTATAACACTTCTGCTTGGTACAATGAAAAATGGAAAGGATATGCTACCTATCTAGGGACAAATGATACGCTGATTGCCGAAATAAAATACCGAAGTTTTTTGCGATTGCACCCAAGCATTGCATTTAATTGGCAGCAGAAAGAACGAATTTTTCAAGAAATAGAATTAAGCGATTTTTCTGCAAAAAAAACGACAATAACAAGTAATGCAATATTACCTTTAAAACCCTATTATATGAACAATGTACGAATAGCCATTCGTTATGAATATCTTTTTAGGATAAATAAAGAAGATAAAAAAACGAACTTTTTCATTGGGGGTAGCCTTTCTCCTTATTTTGAACATGTTGATTATCAATTTTATAGCAGTATTGATTTTCCTCGAAACTTCTGGACAATAGGCGTTAAATTTCATATTATTCCTCGCATCAATATCGCACTCAGCAATAGATGGTTCTTAGACATGAATCTTCCTATCGGCATTTTTGACCAAGATATGCAAGAAAAGTGGGTACAAAATCCTGCTTTGCCCATTCTCTTGCAAAAAACAAGAGGCTATAATTTCACCCCTTTGCCCGATATTGAAGCAAGAATAGGGGTCGGATTCAAATTGTAAATTCACAACTTATGTTACTTGGGCAAAACTTTAACAAGGTTTTATCCATTTTTTATATCATTTTTCCCCTAAAAAATCTTAGCTTTGCACCCGTTTTATACTTTATAGCTGTATAAAAACACAAAACTTACTGATAACTGTTCACTGATAACTGATAAAAACATGCTTTCTTCTCATACCATTCGTAAGCAATTCTTAGATTTTTTCCGTTCAAAAGGGCATGAAATTGTGCCTTCCTCGCCTGTTGTCGGCAAAGATGACCCTACTTTGATGTTTATCAATTCGGGCATGGCTCCTTTCAAAGACATCTTTTTAGGGACAAAACCCGTAAAATTTCCTCGTGTGGCAGATACGCAAAAATGTATGCGTGTTTCAGGCAAACACAATGATTTAGAGGACGTTGGACATGATACCTATCATCATACTTTGTTTGAAATGCTCGGAAACTGGTCTTTTGGCGACTATTATAAAGAAGAAGCAATTGCTTGGGCATGGGAACTTTTGACAGATGTTTTCAAACTTTCCAAAGACAGATTGTATGTTACCTATTTTGGTGGAGATGAGGCAGAAGGACTTGCGCCAGACACAGAGGCTTACGATTTTTGGAAAAAATGGATAGCAGAAAATAGGATTTTGACAGGTTCTAAAAAAGATAATTTTTGGGAAATGGGCGAAACAGGTCCTTGTGGTCCTTGTAGCGAAATTCATTTTGATGCAAGAAGCGATGAAGACAGGGCAAAAGTTGATGGGAAAACGCTTGTAAATAACGACCATCCACAAGTAATTGAGATTTGGAACAATGTATTTATGCAGTTTTTGCGCAATGCAGACCGTTCCCTCACCCCTTTGCCAGCAAAACATGTGGACACAGGCATGGGTTTTGAACGCCTTTGCATGGTGATTCAAGGTAAATATTCGACTTATGACACAGATGTTTTTCTCCCAACCAAAGAATATTTGGAAAGAAAAACAGGTAAAAAATATGATGAATGTTCTCATATTGAGCAAGTTGCGATGCGGGTAATTATGGACCATATTCGTTCTGTATCTTTCCCAATCGCAGATGGACAAATTCCTGCAAACAATGGCGCAGGCTATGTAATTCGCCGTATTTTGCGCAGAGCGTCTCGTTATGCTTTCCAATATTTGGGCTTAAATCAGCCTTTTATGCACGAGATTGTGCCGATTTTGGGAACACAATTTGGCGATGTATTCCCCGAAGTGAAGGCACAACAGGCTTTCATTCAACGCATTGTAGAGGAAGAAGAAAAAGGTTTCTTACGTAAATTGGAAAGAGGTTCTATCATGTTTGAAGATTATCTAAGCGATAATAAAGGGACAAAAGAAATAGATGGCGCATTTGCGTTCAAGTTGTATGATACTTTCGGTTTCCCTGCTGATTTGACCGCACTGATGGCAAAAGAAAGAGGTTTGACGGTAGATGAAAAGGGCTTTAATGTTTTGTTACAAGAACAAAAAGACCGTTCTCGTGCTGCAAGTCAAGTCAAAACAGGCGATTGGGTGGAAGTTTCTTCTTTTACAGACCTATCAGGTTTTGAAAACCTGACAGGTCTTAGTAAGTTCGTTGGTTACGAAGAAAATAGCCTTTCTACCCGCATTTTACGCCACAGAACGGTAGAAACGCAAAAAGGAAATATGTTCCAAATTGTCTTGGAAGAAACGCCTTTTTATGCAGAAAGTGGCGGACAAGTAGGCGACACAGGGATAATTTCTAATGGAACAGAAATTTTGCAAGTACTTGATACAAAGCGTGAAAATGAGTTGATTGTGCATTTTACAGACAAAATTCCCGAAGATGCAACAGGCGAATGGGTGGCAAGTATAGACACAAATCGCCGCCGTTTGATACGTGCAAATCACTCGGCTACGCACTTGCTACATGCAGCATTGCGCACTGTGTTAGGTACGCATGTAGAGCAAAGAGGTTCTTTGGTAAATGATGAGGTGTTGCGTTTTGAC
>JAAFHL010000077.1 GCA_013298365.1 Bacteroidota bacterium
GCCTCCTGAAAACAAGGCATAGAGAGAAAGTTTCCTGCCAAATCAAAGACTCTGCCATGATATTTGCAGGTCAATTGACGAGCATTGCAGGGTTTATATGCCAACAAATTGCCTCGATGTGTACATACATTAGAAAGACAATGCAAGGTATTTGCCTTGTCTAATGTCAGCAATAAAGGCTCATTAAGATAGCCCTCTAACAAGGTAAAAGGAAATATATCTCCTTGTTTTTCAATACATTGTCTATTAGTAATAAACTGCCAAACATTTGCAAAAATCTTTTCTTTTGAGGCTTCAAAATATTCCGTATTTGTATAAAAATCGGTATGCAAGGTTTTTGCTTTGCAAATATCTGGCTCAATATATAGCTTATTTTTCATCTATTTTCAGTAAAAAGTGGCGATTTTTTCCATCGTATTCCAGTTTCGAGTTGTGGCAAGGCATTTCAATTTGCTTTCAAAAAAAGTATTTGTCAATTTTGTGTTACCATATCCGTTTGGACAAAACAAATATACAGTTTTTTCTACCAAGCTATATTCATCAGCCCCATACTGCCCTGCTTTTAATTTTTCCCACATTTTCGAATCAGGCACTTCTGACAAAAAAGTTACATGTAATTTGCTTTTGTCTTCATTTCTTTCCAACATAAAAGGATTTTCTTGCAAAACCTTTTGCCATTCCTCCACCGTTTTTACCATCACAGGCACTTCAAATCCCCATTTTTGCAAAATCATGGTTTGTATTTTTTGTGCTACATCAAGGTTATTTTCCTTTTCTGTCTGAAAAATGACATTCCCACTTTGAATATAACTTTTGACAGATATAAAACCAAGTGCCTCATACTCAGCACGCAAGGCTTCCATTTTTATCGTTTTTTGTCCGCTTACATTGATGCCTCGCAGCAGAGAAATGTATGTTGTCATAAGAAGTTGAAAGTGGAGAGTTGAGGGTTTTTACCTTCCTAAAATAACTTGACCAAAAAGGGTTAATTATCTTTTTCTAATTTGTACATATTTAACCCAAAAAACGCAGACTAATGCAGAAATATCTTATCTGCGTTAATCTGCGTAAAATTTGCGAAAATCTGCGTGAAATACAAATTTAAGTAGTTGTATATTTGATTTTAGTATAAGATACTGAATAACAATTAATTACATTGTGAACTATCCACTATCAACTTTCAATTATCAACTTAAAATATTTCTACTGCTGAAAAGAAGTAAGAAGCCTCTCTTGCTGCATTTTCGTCAGAATCAGAGCCATGAATCGCATTTGCATCAATAGAATCTGCATAAAGATTACGGATTGTGCCTACTGCTGCATCTTTTGGATTTGTTGCACCAATCAAAATACGGAAATCAGCTACTGCATTTTCTTTTTCCAATACCATCGGCATACAAGGTCCGCTTGTCATAAATGATACTAAGTCATTGAAAAAAGGTCTTGCACGATGAATATCATAAAATCCGCCTGCTGTACGAGCATCAAGATAAGTCAATTTTGCTGCTTTTACGGTAAAGCCTGCTTGAATAATTTGGTCAATAATTTTACCTGTGTGTCCTTTTGCGATAGCGTCAGGCTTAATAATGGTAAATGTGATGTTAGTTGCCATGTATTTTGATAAATGAATTACAAAAATGTTATTATTTCTTTTGGGCTGCAAAATTAAGTTTTTTATTGATATCTAGCATAAAAAACATAAAAAAAATATTTTTTCTATAAAAAAAATTGTTTTTAAAAAAATAAAGCCTAACTTTGCAGGAAGTTTATATGTAGCTACATTATAGTATTTTAGTCAATTATTTCTACCATTTATACTAACTAATCGAATGATGAAACAACTAACCATTTATTTGTCTATTTTGACATTTGTAACGTCGCTAATTTTGGGCTGCGGCAAAAAATTTGATGAAGAAAAGCACAAAGCAATTCTTATGACACAGAGCATGTTTGAGGCAGAGCATCAAACTTTGGTAACAAGTCATCAGAAACACAAAGAAGACCAAAAAGCCATGCTTGCTGCAAAAAAAACAGATGCAGCAGCTGACGCAACCTTTTCAGGTTTACTAAAGCAACAGGCAGAGGTACTCACACAACACGAAAACTTGGTAAAAAAGCATGATGAAATGGCTGAAAGCTATAAGAAAAAAGAAATTGATGGCGAACATGCAGACGCACAAGAGGTGGAAATGAAAAAAGAAGATGAGACGATTCTAGCCAATAACAAAACAGTAGAAGGTCAAATCACTGATTTTAAAGCCAAGGTAGAAAAGCCTGCTGCACCTGCCAAAGTTGTAACAACTAAGAAAAAGAAATAAGGCTATTTCTGATAGATTTTGTATTTGTATCTAAAAGGTGTCAGGTTTTTGAAACCTGACACCTTTTTTGTGCTAAAATAAAAGATGCCGTTTTTTCCGACTTTTGATTTTCTTGCAAATTTTTTGGCTCGCTCGCTCCTTTTGCCCAAGATGCAAACCTACCATTCCATATCATGTTTTTTATCCAACGCCTTCACAGCTTTCAATTTTTCATCAAAAAGCCATGTATGCTCCCAGCAACCGCCTACTTCTACGTTATAGCCACAAGTAATGAAACTATATTTGCCTTTGTTTTCGCCTTTTGTAAATGCTGTACTAAATCGTCCCGTACAAATCGGCTTAGTTTCATTGTTATTTAGGTTTACATTCAAAACACCCACTGCCATACAACAGCCCATAGGTCCATGTCCATTCACAAAAACCCGATTATAAGCACTGTCAAAATAGACAATATTTAGCGAAAAATCTTGCCAAACGATTGTATCTTTCTGTTTTTCAATGTCATATATTATCAACGAAAAACCATCATCTCCTTTTTCCTCACGCAAAAACACAATTTTTTTTGCGTCATTTGACAAAACAGCCGAAGTATCTCGCCCTAAATTGGTAATTTGTTTCGGAACTTGATTCGGCAAAGTCAAGAAGATATTGCCATTTTTCACTTTAATTTTATCCGAAATAAGGTGTTTTCTTTTTTGAATCAAGGCATCTGTAACACTATCTCCTTCTGTAATGACTTGATACCCCTTTTTTTCATCGCCCAAAAATTCAAGGTAAGATGGATAGGTTTGCGTTTTGCCGCCCGCCGTTACCACTTTGGTAAAATAACAAATCTGCGAACCATTGCCATCTCCACTTGGCACAATTCGAATATTTTCCCCAATTTCTTGATGAAAATCGGGGTGTTTTTTGAAAAAATTTTGTTTTTCCCGCAGCACTTCTTTTATTTCCAATTCTTTTCGATAAAAAAACACCCAATTATGGTAAATTTTATGCAAAGCATTTGTATCCAACTTATTATGTGCATCGTTCCATTGATACACATAGTTTCCCATTTCCCTTTTGGCTACTTTTGGGTAAACAGAAGTATCTTTTTGTCCGATTTTTTCGCCTGAATAGGGATTTTCAAGCGTAGTATTATCGCCTTCATCTGCTTTTGAGTCCGATTTGCAAGCCAAAAAAGAGAGGCATATAGTTATACAAAAATATAAGACAAAACGTATCTTTTGATTTGACTTAGTCAAATAAGTTGCGGTCATTTCGGCTACGCTCAATGACCGCAAGCGTGTAGGTTGTTTTTTTATCATAAAATTGAGTATTTTGCGTTGCAAGTTAGCAAAAAAAATGTTTTTCAGAAAATTTTGCAGGTATTTTAGCAAAAAATCGTAATTTTGCTGCATGGCTAAACGGAACGAAATATTAGACCCACTTGCGCTCACCGCCGATGATGAGCGCAAATTGCGCCCACAATCTTTTCAAGATTTTACGGGGCAACCAAAACTTATTGAGAATCTCGAAATATTTGTCAATGCCGCACGAAAAAGAGGCGACACCTTAGACCATGTCTTATTTCATGGACCTCCTGGGCTTGGCAAAACCACCCTTTCTTTCATCATAGCCAATGAAATGAAAGCAAATATTAAGACAACTTCGGGTCCTGTCTTGGAAAAACCAGCCGACCTTGCAGGTTTACTTACCAATTTGGAAAAAGGAGATGTTCTTTTTATAGATGAAATACATCGGCTGTCCTCTGTTGTAGAAGAATATTTGTATTCTGCGATGGAAGATTGCAAAATAGACATTATGCTCGAATCGGGACCCAATGCCCGCAGCATAGAAATTGCCTTAAATCCCTTTACCCTTGTAGGTGCAACGACTCGTTCGGGAATGCTCACAGCTCCTTTGTTAGCCCGTTTCGGCATCAATGCAAGGCTTGAATATTATTCCGCAGAGACATTACAACATATTATTATACGTGCCGCCAAAGTGTTAAAAGTGTTGATACATGAAGATGCAGCTTTTGAAGTTGCTCGCAGAAGTCGGGGTACACCTCGTATTGCAAACCGTTTGTTGCGCCGTTGTAGGGATTTTGCACAAGTGAAAGGAGATGGAACAATTGATTTAAAAATCGCAAAAATCACCTTAGATGCACTTGACGTAGATGACGCAGGACTTGACGACATGGACAAACGTATTTTGCTTGCGATTATAGACAAGTTTAAAGGCGGTCCTGTAGGCATTAGTAACATTGCTACGGCGGTAGGGGAAGAATCGGAAACAATAGAGGAAGTGCATGAGCCTTATTTGATTATGGAAGGCTTTATCAAGCGCACTTCTCGTGGACGTGTAGCGACAGAAAGGGCTTTTCAGCATTTTGGCAGAGTGCCAGATTTTGGTAATGCTAAGGATAACCCTACTTTGTTTTAACGATTAAAACATAATTTCATGCACAGTCAAATGCAAAATACACATAGATATACTTACATACAACACATATTATGGCTTTTGTTATTAGGCTTAAGTATGTATTATTTCAAGGCTAGAATATGCTTTTCCGACAATTCACCTTATTTTTTCACACTGCTTTCGTCAGGGAAATTCAATATTCAACACGAGCGGTATATTGCGGCATTCACACAGTTACTGCCCTTATTAGGCATCAAAATAGGTGCTTCTTTAAGAACCTTGATGATTTGTTATTCTGTAAATATTTTATTGTATTATTATGCTTATTTTTTAGCGTTCAAATATCTATTTAAGCAAGAGAAAATGGCTTGGTTAGTCTTGTGTAGTACATTATTGTGTACCATACAAGGTTTTTATTGGATGGTATCAGAAATGGCATTAGTCATTCCGTATGCACTTTTGATATATACTTTGGCAGAACAGTATCGGCTTCTACAAGTTCGGGCTTGGCTTTATTATCCACTTTTGGGGCTATTTACCTATCTCACACGTTATGTACACTCCTCTGCCCCCCTCATTGTGCTATGTATAGCCGCTTTTCATGTCTGTGTACATTATGATAATTGGCGAAAAATCTATCAGCAACCTATGCTCATTGCGGTGCTTATTTCTACGGGGCTACTGGTTGCCAAGCAGTTAGGTATAGGCATAACAGCTATTGAAAGTGCAGAGATAGAAAATATTCAAAGAAATATAACACAGCCCTGGACTTACACGCTATTCTTTGCGTATTTTATACAAAAGTATTGTTTGTATTTTGCACTGCCTTTATGGTTTGGCTTAGGAGCTTATGGCTTGTTACGTATGCGGCGTTTATTTGCGATGCTTGTGGCTTGTGGCAGTGCTATAATCTTTTTCACAATACTATATTTTCGTTTAACGTCCTTTTTTGCACAATGTTATGCAGAAATATATTTAGGCGGTGCATCTATTTTTATATTGCTAATGCTATGGGAAGGTTTGCCGTACTACACCGAAATAACCCAAAATCGAATCAAACTGGCATTAATTACCTTAATGACTATTAATGTATTACAAATTGCATTGCCTAATATTTATAACAGTCGTATTCCCTATCTCGAAACTCGCATACAATCACAGCGAACGCAAGGTGTTTATAAAGTAATCTTACCAAATGAAGAAACAAATAATTTTTATCACCCCGATATGTTCGGAATCATTTGGACAACTGCCTACGAAACACTGTTACTTTCCTCTATAGACTCACGCGGCTCGGTTTGTATTAATATATACGAATTAGGGACAACTATTCCACCTCAACCGCTACAAGACCCCAATGTTATTTACCTCATACATTGGATGCCTTGTCCTGCGGAGCTTAGTTTGAAGCCATACGTACAGTTTCCTGTGAGTCAAGTAACAAAGAATTTATCTGGACATTAACTTACTTCAATTTTCCTGTAAAAATCTTTTTAAATGCGTTAAATCTCGGCAAGGAAACATTTTGAACATACGGATTTTCGGGGTGATGCTCAATATAATCTTGATGATAGTCTTCTGCTCGATAAAATTTGACCAAAGGTTTTACTTCTGTTACTACCTTGTTTGTGAAACGTTTAGAAGCATCTACTTCGATAATTTCTTTCTCAATAATGCCTTTTTCGGCATCATTTTGATAAAAAGCAATAGAGCGATAGGAAGAGCCTCTATCTGGTCCCTGTTGATTGGGCGTAGTAGGATCTTGTGAGGCAAAAAAGGCTTTTACCAAATCTTGATAAGAAACCACATTTGGGTCATAATAAACCATCACTGCCTCCGCATGACCTGTTTTTTCTCTACACACCTCCTCATACGTAGGATTTTTGGTATTTCCCCCTGAATAACCTGAAATAGCACTATCTACCCCTGCAACGGCTTCAAAAATATGCTCTGAACACCAAAAACAGCCTTCGGCAAATACCGCTACAGCTTTGCCTGTGGACGGCGCAACCGATACAGTTTTTGTTTCAGCCGTTTTTTTGTCGGTTTGCGCAGTGCTATTGTTACTTGTACATGCGACAAGAATCATTGCCAAAGATAAGGCATACATATTAATTACTTTCATTTCCAATAAAGATTAATTTAGTTCCGTACAAATCTATTCATATTTTGTCTGTTTTTATGCAGTTTATCGCATGTAAAACTTAAACGCAGATGCTCACAAATAGTTATTCTATTTGCAAAAATCTGCGTAAAACGAAATAAATAGGAGCATTTAAGCCCTCATCAAAGCCTCAATTTCTTCTACTTCTATAGGAATATTTGCCATCAAATCTATAGGGTCGCCATCAGTAATCAAAATATCATTTTCAATACGAATGCCCATGTTTTCCTCCAAAATATAAATACCTGGTTCACATGTAAACACCATTCCCGCTTGAAAAGGCTTGTAACGATTGCCTACATCATGGGTATCCAGTCCTAAGAAATGCGAAGTTCCATGCATAAAATATTTTTTGTAAGCGGGCCATGAAGGGTCTTGATTTTCAATATCTTTTTCTGAAATTAATCTCAAACCCAACAATTCCTTTTCCATCATTTTGCCTACTTCTTTGTGATACTCTTCCAATAAAGTACCAACACGCAACATATTTCTTGCTCCTTTGAACACTCGCAAACAAGCATTATAAACGTCCTTTTGACGGTCTGTAAATACGCCATTTACAGGAATTGTGCGGGTCAAATCGGCAGAATAATTACCATATTCTGCACCAAAATCCATCAATAACAAATCGCCGTCATTGCAAGGGGCTTCGTTTTGAACATAGTGCAACACACACGCATTTCTGCCAGAAGCAATAATAGAATCATACGCAGGCCCCGTAGCACGATTGCGCAAAAACTCATGTTGAATCTCTGCCTCAACTTCGCACTCATTTACGCCTGGTTTTACAAAAGACAAAACCCTGCGAAAAGCCTTCTCGGTAATGTCCATCGCAACTTGCATTTGTGCCACTTCTTCGGGAGATTTGATTGCTCTCAAATCTTGCAAAATAGCTGCAGCTTTATGAATAGCATGAGCAGGAAATTCCTCTCTCAAACGCTTAATTATCTTATAGCCAGGACCTTGAGAAGGAATTGCATTTCGTTCATGTTCGTTTATATCTACATAAACGCCCTCACAATGCGACATCATACGATAGAAAAAGGCATCAAAATCTTTGTAAAAATACACGTTTTTTATCGCAGAAGCGTCAGCGGCTTCTTTTTTAGCATATTTCCAACCTTCCCAAATAGCGATTGTCTCATTAGTTTCTCGAATAAAGAGTAGTTCTTTCCAATCAGGATTTGGCGCATCTGGAAACAAAACAAGATAGATTTCTTCTTGGTCAAGTCCCGAGAGATAGTACATATTGCTATTTTGCGTAAAGCGATACGCACCATCAGCATTTGTCAAAGTCATTTCATTTGAATGAAAAAGAGCGATCGTATTTGGCTTCATTTGTGCCATAAATGCAGCACGATTACGCTGAAAAACGGAGGACGGAAGTTCTTTGTATTTCATACTTATGTAAAAGATAAATTATGCGACAAATATATGTAAGATTTTTATACAAAAAGCATTTTTTTTGCAAAGAATATAATTAATCAAAAAATAATTATCTAAAAAGATTCGATAATATTGATAATCAATTATTTTTATTTTTTTCTAAAAAATAGTTAATCCTAAATAAATGAATAATTAAAAAATAAAAATTATTTCAATAAGATATTTTTTATTTTATATTTGTAAATATAAATAGGTACCATTTTCTTATCAAATATTCTCTTTTTCAAAATTGATATTAAATGTAATAATTTAGCCTAAAAAATAGGCTTATACAATTCAAAAATTGCTTGTACTAATTTTTTTTACTAATATTGCCCAATATTCACACGTTCATACTTAATTTCAGTACGCATTGAAACGTTTTTTGAGGCTGATTTTTATCTTATTTGCTGTTTCGCTCATTTCTTTTTGGATTTGTAGCCATACAAACACCGATCCTATAGAACAATGGTGTATGATGCAACAAAATGAAAATGAAGGAATTACAGATTGTAGCATGGCTGAAAATACAAATTTAAAGCGGAAAGAATGGCGTTTAGACTTACCTTTGTTTTATATAGGTTTTGGAACTTGGGCAGAACCTGATACTTTGTACAAAATAAGCAATAAAAATACGCAAAAAACAGCCCTCATTGCCCTACAAAAAAGTGGCAAAGACTGGGCAGAAATACAAGTCTATTTTAAGACAATTTATGCTTTACAGAAAAACTTTGAAACCATTAAAAATCAACATATTAGCGATAGTAATTATTTTGAATATGCAAGCATTAATCATGAAATTTATACGCTTTTCCAAGAAAGTGAAAGTCCTAAAATCATCTATTCATTATCAGAAATAGAACTTTTTTACACTCAAAATCATTTATCTTCTCCTCATTTTATCTTATTAACACAACAAAATCCTTTTTTAGCGGAAAAGCATTTTAATATAAAAAACTATCTACCCAAAATTAGTTTTTATGGTTTATCGAATCAATATCATCAATGGCTTATAAAGGTTTTGCAAGGCGATTTTGGCAAATCTTATCGTACAAATCAATCCGTCTCGGAAAGAATTGGCGATTTTGTGGCAAGGTCAGCGATGTTTGCCCTACTCTCCTTTTTGTTAGCATATCTTATCGCCATTCCTTTAGGGATATTAAAAACGGCTTATCAAGGCTCTTTGTTTGACAAAGGAACAGACTCTTTTATCTTCATTATCAATGCCTTACCTACTTTTATCGTTGGTATTTTCCTCATTATTATCTTTGCAAATCCTGATATTTTCAACTGGTTTTTGCCTGCTTATAGTTATACAGGTTCGTGGTTTTCACGCGCTACGCTCCCCTTGATTGCCTACACAGTAGGTAGTGCGGCTACGCTTACAGCCCTCATTAACAGTCTTTTAACCACAGAAATGCAGCAAGATTATATTCGCACCGCACAAGCAAAAGGATTGAAATCAACACTTGTATATATACGTCATGCTTTCAAAAATATACTGATTCCGCTATTAAGTAATTCAGCAAGCCTGTTACCGAGTCTTATTGGCGGTTCTATTACGTTAGAATATGTTTTTTCGATAGGTGGCATGGGACAAGAAGCTTTTATTGCGATACAAAGCCTTGATATTCCGATGGTTTTGGCAATTATGACCCTGACAGGCTTGCTCACGGTTTTGGGTTATATGATAACTGATAGTCTTTCTATTTTGATAGATAAGCGAATAGAAAAGTAAGCTATTATCGTATATTTTATGGTAAAAAAGTTAATTTTGACCTTATTTTCAACAGCAAATACACGATGATGAACAACATTAATCAACAAATTTCTGCCATTCAAGCACAATATTCAGCCCACGCAAACGAGGCAACTGCCTTACAAGCACATCATTATGTCAAAGGAAAATTCCTGTTTTATGGTATCAAAGCCCCAGAAAGACGTGCCTTAGACAAGGAATGTTGGGCAGAAGTGGGTTTGCCGAAGTACGAAGAATTGGCAGAAATGGTCAAAATTTTGTGGGCAGAGCCGCAAAGAGAATTGCATTATTTTGCGCTCGAAAATATCGGGAAACTAAAAAAATATTGGAAAGAAGATTTGATTGATTTATTAGAATATGTAATTTTGCATCATTCTTGGTGGGATAGCGTAGATTTTGCGGCAAAATGGGTAGGCGAATTTTTTCAGAAATTTCCGCATCTCATTGTTCCTGTTACCGAAAAATGGATGGCATCGGGCAATATGTGGCTGCAAAGGGTTTGTATCATTTTCCAATTGACCTACAAAAAACAAACAAATACGCAACTCATGTTCGATTATATGTTACTTTGCGCTGATTCAAAGGAGTTTTTTCTGCAAAAAGCGATTGGCTGGGCTTTGCGGCAATATTCTCGCACCGACCCGCAAGCTGTGATTGAATTTGTAGCAAATCATACGTTAAAGCCTTTGAGCAAAAAAGAGGCATTGCGTTTGTTAGCAAAATAAAATGTGTACCTTTGTCTCGCAGATAACGTAGATGTGAAAAAATTTCGCAGATACAAAAAACATCTGCGCTATCTGCTATCATTTGCGCTATCTGCGTGAAATTACAATTCTTATGAAAGTTAAAAATTTACATTTATATAGATTTCGAGGTTTTGAAGATTTGAAAGTGTCTTTTCCAAAAGATGCTCCCTTAATTGTGTTTATTGGCGAAAATGGCAGCGGCAAAAGTAGCTTGCTTGAAGCCATGAGCATGATTTTGAGAGATGCTTTCTACAAATATCATAGTTATGATAAAGTGGATTGGAATAACCCTAAAAATGTACAGATTCCGCATTTGTATGGGAAAATTGCGATTGAATTGCAAAGCCCTAAACGGAATTATGAATTTTCGCAGTCCATTTCTATTCAGCGTATTCGTTTTATTTCAGAAGATAGGCTTGCGTTGGAATTGCATAGAGATTTGACAGAGGAGGAGAGAATGGAGCATTATAAAGCACAAGCCGAAATGGCTTTTAATGCGGAACTTTATGACAAAGCCGTGGAATATTATCTTATTTTAGTTGGAATACAAGAAAAACTGTTAGATTCATATAATATAAATTTAGCTAACTCTTATCATAACATTGCTTTTTCATATAGCGAATTAGAAAATCATAGTGAAACAATTATTTTTTATGAAAAAGAATTAGCAATACAGCAAATACAATCTACTAATGATGAAATAGTTTTAGCTAAAATATACTATGCTATTGGTCTGTCTTATTCTTACTTGAATAATTATGAGAAAGCATTAGAATTTTATGAAAAAGTATTACAAATAGCGTTTAATGATGATACCTTTTTAGCTAAAATATATTACTCTATTGGTTTATGTTATTCTCATTTCAAAAATTATGACAAATCATTAGAATATAATCATAAAGCATTAATAATACGAGAGCAAAAACTTGCTTCAGATGATATAAATTTAGCTAATACATATAACAATATAGGAGTAAATTATCATAACTTAAACAAACATTCTAAAGCTGTTGAATATTTTCAAAAAGCCTTAGAAATCAAAGAAAAAAAAGAAGTAATTGATGATAACTCGTTACGTCTCAGTTATACAAACTTAGGTATTGGACATAGTCGTTTGGGAAATGCAAAAAAAGCTACTTACTATCAAGATAAAGCTAAAGGATTAGATAAAAATGAAAAGGAAATAAAACCTTTTATCCCCAAACTCTATCTCGAAAATGATGCAAAAGACCTTGAACACTTCAATGAATATGTAGAAACGCTTCAGCCGCTTATTTTACACTACACAACACAACAATCAAACATAGAAAACTTCAAATCCGCTTTGCCAATAGCCTTCAATATCCCAATGACAACTGATTTTGATATGATTTCAGATTGGTTTATTGAGCATGAAAATGACGAAAACAGAAAACGTTTAAGAGCAGATGATACATACAGAAGCCCTGAATTACAGGCTATTAGACAGGTAGTAGAAAAAGGACTTACTTTGTTAAATGGCGAAAAAGAACATCATTTTTCGGAATTGCAAACCGAAATAGATGAAAATGTAAAAGATGGACAGGTTTCTTCTTGGTTGAGTATTCGCAAAAATGGTACTCGTTTGAATGTGCATCAACTTTCTGATGGTGAAAAACGAGTGATTGTTTTGCTGATTGATATTACCCGCCGCCTGATTACACTTGGCAAACAAAACAAGTCTTCGGCTTATTTTGAAGGAACAGGCATTGTGTTAATTGATGAAATAGAGGAGCATTTGCACCCAAAATGGCAACGTAGTTTTTTGCCTACTTTGTGCAAAATTTTCCCAAATTTGCAATTTGTGGCAACCACACATTCTCCACAAGTGTTGAGTTATGTGCCAAATGGTTGTGCTTTTGCGCTGGAAAATGGAAAAGCCTATCCGCAAAATACTTACGGGCGCAACAACGAATGGATTTTGGAAGCAATCATGGATGATGTGAGCCGCCCTGTGGAAGTTCAAGCAAAGTTAGATGCCTATTTTGACTTAATTAGAGAAGAAAAATGGGATTTGGCAGCGACATTACGGACAGAACTGGAAGAAATGATAGGCGCAGACGAACCAGAATTATTAAAAGCAGATATTTTAATTCGTAGAAAACAAAAAAGCATGGCAAAAAATGAGGCAAATTGAAAAACAAACAGAACCTGAAGCATTTATTGCATGGAAAAAGGCTAATAAATACAATATCAATCGTTTAGCAACAGATAAAGATAAAACAGGAGACGATTTATGGAAGCTTTTGCCAAGTAGTTTGAGCAAAGATGCGGTAGCATACGATTATTGCAAAGAATTGCTTCGACAATCTTTGGTAACAGAACAGTTTCATCTTTGTTGTTATTGCAATAGCGAAATAAAAGGTTTACCTTTAGACACGAAAGTAGAGCATTTTTTGCCAAAGGAAACATACAAAGAAAAAGCTTTTCATTATGGAAATTTGTTTGCAGCTTGCAATGGTGGCGAAAGAGTAAGACCTGTAGAATTGAGTTGTGATAGTCATAAAGGTTACAAAGACCCAAAAAAAGACAATATACTCTCTCCTTTGTTAGAAAATGTTCATTCGCATTTTTCCTACAAAGAAAATGGCGAAATAATCGGTAAAACAAATGAAGGAAAAAATGCCATTCATTTTCTCAATTTAGCTTGTAAGCGATTGAATTTGAGCAGAAAAGCAGTCATAGAAGATTATATTTATGACGAAAGCAAGGATATTCAAGAGCTTATAGAAGAAGTTTCAACGCCTGTAAATGGGAAATTACAGCCATTTTGTATGGCAATTCTTGATATATTGTACTGTTATCGCTAATAATTCTCAATTTTTAATTTTTAATTCCAAATATGGCAACACCAGAAATTTCCCAAAAAAGTCCCATCAGAATGGAACTTGAACCAGGCACCTATTGGTGGTGCGCTTGTGGCAAAAGTCAGACTCAACCTTTTTGCGATGGTTCGCACAAAGGCACAGAATTTGTCCCACAAGAAGTCGTAATCACAGAGAAAAAAATGTATTCTCTATGTGCTTGCAAACACGGTCAAACAGGCTGGAAATGTGACGGAACGCACAAAAGTCTTTAACGATTTGCCCCTAAAACATTGCGTTTAGGGGCTTTTTGCTAAAAAATTCCTACCAAACGTAAGATAATATCCGTATATTTGCCCCTCAAATATTATATCTTTTTTATACATGAAAC
>JAAFHL010000078.1 GCA_013298365.1 Bacteroidota bacterium
CGATAATTCGTTGGGTTTGTGATCCATACGGTCGGCAAGTCCTACACTTGTGAGAGCTTTTTCTGCCATTTCCATGCGTTTGCTACGAGAATAACCCGTATAAACCAAAGGCAATGCTACGTTTTCTTGGGCAGAAATACGGGGCATGAGATTAAAGGTTTGGAAAACAAAACCAATTTCTTTGTTGCGAATATACGCCAACTCAGAATCGTCCATTTTACTCACATTTGTGTTATTCAAAAAATAATCGCCATCAGAAGGCGTGTCAAGACAGCCCAAAATGTTCATCAAAGTTGATTTTCCCGACCCCGAAGGTCCCATAATCGCCACATATTGATTGCGTTTAATATCAATAGAAACATCTCGCAAGGCATTGATTTCCAACGTCCCCATGATGTAGGTTTTGCGAATATGATTGATTTTAATAACTGATTCTAATTCCATAATAATCGTTTTACTTTTGCAAATAAGTCGCTAAGATAGGGATTTTATTACTTTTTGGCTAAAAAGTTATACCTTTGTCTCGCAGATAGGCTGGCGTATTTAGTCCTTACCTACCTAAAACCATTCTGTAAGAATCCGCAGACAAGGATTTATTAGCGAAATTTTCTGGATTCTTACAGAATGGGCATTTTTTCTACTAAAAAAATACACTATGCCACATATTCAACAGATAAAAATAAGCAGTTTTTGGGAATCCTATTATAATATAGATTGGGCACTTGACCCACAAGTGAATATTTTGTTTGGCTTTAATGGAAGTGGAAAAACAACTATTCTAAATGCAATTAATCAGATTCTTTTCTATAGAAAACCATTACCGATGGGATATTGGTCAGAATCTAAACCAATAGAAAACATCTGCATTATTTTTAATAACCAAAATACTATTACGCTTGATTATAAGAAGAAATTATATACATCCAGCAGTAAACGAACTGATTTTTTATACCAAATCATAACAACTTTTGATAGAACAATCGTTTCAAATGATAGTAATACTTCTCTTTTATTTCAAGAACTTCAAAAGTTAGTCTATGGAGATGGTACTTCAACTGCTCATCATTTTGAGAAGTATCGTTCCCAAAGATTAGATTTATTAGATGAAGACAAGATAGAAGAAGCCATTGAAATACAAGATAACATTCAACTTTTCTACCAAATTGTAAATGATTTTTTTGCAGTTTCTGGGAAAAAAATCAAGTTCAAAGAACAAAAAATGTTTTTTGAAAATGGAGATAAAAAGATAGAACTAGAACAACTTTCCGCAGGCGAAAAACAGTTGTTAATCATTTTACTCAACGTTTTACTGCAAGATAAAAAGGATTATATCTTGCTCATGGATGAGCCAGAAATTTCTCTACATATCACTTGGCAGCAAATGTTGATTGAAAAGATTTTGTTGTTAAATCCTAATTGTCAATTAATTATCGCTACACATTCGCCTTCTGTGTTTGGCAAAGGTTGGAGAGATAAAATTGTGCGCATGGAGGAATTATTAAAAGTTTCAAAATGAGGACAGTAGAGGAACAAGCAAAATACCAATATTATCGTACACAAGCAGACTACATGCAAGATGAGGCTTTTGCATTAGGCTATGCAGCTACAGCTTATGTGGAAGATGATTTAGACAAAAAGTTTTGGTCTCATATTTTTAGAGAAAAAAAGATACATTTTCAATATTTTACTCGCACAGAAAAAGGGAATCAGGCAAGAGGTTCTGGGCAATGTTTATTGTATAAAAATTATGGACTGCTAAACAAGGAATTTTTTATTTGTATAGACAGCGATTATCGTTTTTTATTGCAAGAACAAGAAATTGATATTCAGCATTTTGTGTTTCAAACTTATACTTATTCCATAGAAAATCATTTTTGTTACGCCCAAAGATTGCAAAAAATCAGTGAGGATTTGGGATTTCAAGATTTTGATTTTGAGGCTTTTTTGCAAGATTATAGTAAAATTATTTTTCCTTTATTAGCCTATTCTGTTTATAGCGAAAAAAATCATATAGAAAATGATGATATGAGTATCACAGCATTTGCGAAAAAAGTTACTTCTTTTGATACAAAAAACATCAGCGAAAATGGTAAATTCATGTTACAAGAATTAGCAGAAAAAGCTGAAAATGAGTTAAATAACTTGTTTGATAAACTTTTTTTCACAAAAGAAAATCTCATAGAAACTGCTGAGGAATTGAATGAAATGGGTATAACTGCTGAAAATGCCTACTTGCATATACGTGGGCATGATTTGCAAGACAAGTTGGTTTTGCCTATTTTGGGTAATTTGAAAAAAACGGCTATTTTACAAGCAGAACCACAAGAAAGAGAGAAAATTCACGCTCAAAAACTTAGGGATTGGATAGAAGATATTGAGAAAAATGCTAATTTTGAATACGCTCAATTATCCAAAATAAAGCAAGATATATCTACCTTTTTTAGTTAAAATCTGCGAAAATCTGTGGTTCAATCTGCGTTTATCTGCGAGAAATTAAAATCAACATTTATGACAGAATACATAGAAATTGGCTACACCTGTGGGGTTGTAGGTATCAAAGGGCAACTTCGCACAAAATTAGATGTCTTTGATATTCAAGAATATAAGAAGCAAAAAGAGCTTTTTCTTGCCAAAAGAGGAAGCAAAGAGCTTGTGCCTTATCGGGTGCTTGCAATCGAAATTCGTACTGATAGCGAAATGGTTATTTTATTGGAGGGCATAGATTCTCGGGACAAAGCAACTGACATGGTGGGCTATACGCTTTACCTGCATGAGTCTAAGTTGCCCAAACTCAAAGGCAATAAATTTTATTATTTTGAGGTAATTGGCTTTACGATTCAAGATGAAAATTTAGGGACGCTTGGCACGATTGCCAATATTTATGATATGCCTGCGCAAGATATTATTGCTATGAATTATCAAAACAAGGAAGTCCTCATTCCGATTACTGATGCGTTTATTTTGCAGCCCGATAGAGAGAATCGGATTTTGCATACACGATTGCCTGAAGGATTGCTCGAAGTCTATTTACAAGATTGAACTCGCAGAAAACAAGCAATTTCCTTGCAACAGTAGGCGTAGTGATAGAATATTTGCAGGATTTTTCAAGAAAAAAATACGTATTTTTTAAAGATAAACTCCTCATAATCAACAATTAAAAACATTTCCTTTTCTTAAAAAAAAGATAAGTTTCAATAAATCTCACCTTTTTTTTTTGATAAAATAAAAAAGTCCGTATTTTTGGGCGCAAATCAAGACACTTGTCAGTGAACCGTAAACAGTAACCAGTGAACAATGAACAAAATTGCTACCTGATGACTGCTAACTAATAGCTGATAACTGACCACTGATAGCTGATAACTGATAAAGAATTTATGCCAAAAATTAACATTGACGGTAAAGAATACGAATTTGAAGGTAAACCGCTTCTGCTAAAATACACCTTCGATACAGATGTAGAAATTCCATATTTCTGCTATCACCCTGCGATGTCTGTGCCTACAAACTGCCGCATGTGCTTGGTAGAAGTAGGTTGGCAACGCCGCAATCGGGAGACAGGTGCGTGGGTATTTGACGAAAATGAAAAACCCGTAATTGATTGGGGACGCAAACCTGCAACCGCTTGTAATACGCAAGTAGGTGAGGGCATGTTTGTAAAAACACGCAAAACTTCCGAAATCGTAAAGACAGCGCAAGAAGGTGTATTGGAATATATGTTGGTCAATCACCCCTTAGATTGCCCGATTTGCGACCAGGCAGGTGAGTGTCCTTTGCAAATTTGGACGTATAAATATGGTCCAGAAGGTTCTCGTTTCGAAAACCAAAAAGTACATAAACCTAAACGTATTCATTTAGGACCCAATGTAATTTTAGATGCAGAACGTTGTATCAACTGTACTCGTTGTACCCGTTTTACAGAAGAAATTTCTCACTCAAATCAGCTTACTATCATTGGACGTGGCGACAAAAATCACCCTGCAACTGCGCCAGGTGTGGTATTTGACGACCCTTATTCCATGAACGTCATAGACTTGTGTCCTGTGGGGGCATTAACTTCTCAAAAATCTCGCTTCAAAGCACGTGTTTGGGAAATGAATATGACACCTACGATTTGTACAGGTTGCAGCAATGGCTGTAATACATACGCTTGGGTAAGAGACAACGAAGTGATTCGTCATACGCCCAAAGAAAATCTAAGCGTAAACCAATACTGGATGTGCGATGAAGGTCGTTTGCAAACCGAAAAATTTATCAAAAATCGTGTTTCTGGCGCAAAAGTAAAAGGCGATATTCCCGTTTCTTTGGTAGATGCTTACAAAAAAGCAGCACAAGTATTGAAAGCTACAAAAGGAAGAATTTTGTTTATTGGCTCTGCTTACGCATCTTCTGAAAGCAATTTTGCTTTGCATGAATTGGGCAGAAAATACGGCAAAGACAACGATTTCTTGTTTGTAGGACATGCACAAGCGGGCTGGGGCGACAATTTCTTACGCAAAAATGACCGAACCCCTAATGCTGCTGCTGCCAAAATGATGGGCTTTTCAGAGACTTCTTTGGAACAACTGAAATCAAAATTACACTTGTTTGAAACGATTTATATCATGGAAGACGATGCGGTTTTGGCAACTTTGGGTGAGGACATGACCAAGAAAATGGTGATTGCGCACAGCACGCATTATACAGAATATAGCGACAAAGTTGAAGTGCTTTTACCTGCGGCGATGCACATCGAATCAGAAGGGACTTTTATCAATGCAAAAGGGATTCCGCAATTTACCCGCATGATAAAAGAAATTCGTCAAATGACTCCTGAAATGTGGATGAGCCTTTCCAAAAGTCGCTTAGACAAAGGAGCTGTTCACAAAGATAATTGGCGCAACATTGACAATATTTTTGATGTACAAGCTTCTTGGTTGATATTGAGCAAAGTGGCGCATGATGCAGGTATCAACTTAGGTTTTGACACACACAAAGAAGTTTTTGCCAAAATGAAGCATGATTACAAAGCCTTCCATGAGATGAAAATTTCATACAAAATTCCGAAAGAGTCTTTCAAAAATACGCAATTTGAATTTGCAATTAGTTGATTGTTAGCTATTTCATTTTGATAAAACATAAAAAAAGCAAATGTGGCGTACACATTTGCTTTTTTTATAGCTTATTAAAATTATATTAATTTACTTCTATCAGCCCTTATCCCCCTACCCTATTTACAGCCCCCTCATTTAGTATTAAACAATTAATTATCATATAACAATGTATCTGCCATTTTTGTTTTTCCTATCCCGTTAGGGATAAAATATCGGTAGAAAATAATAAATCGGTGTCGAACTACGACACAGAAAAAAATAACGATGCTAAATGGGATACATGTTGATATAATTATCCTATTTTTTAATTATTCATTTTTAATTATTCATTACTTAATTAATCTTTCAAAAACTCCATTTTTGTCTCTTCCAAAGCTGTTTTTATCACAACATAATATGTCCCTGCTGGAAAATCTCTCACATCTAATTGAATCGTTGCTGTACCTTGTTCGTTTGCTTCAAGTATTTCTGCAAGAAAAACCTCTCCTGTACCATTTTCTACATTCATTTCTACTACTTCTTTTTGCAAAAAAACATAGTTTACTTTCACAAAATCTTGTGTGCGTTTTGGCGCAACTGTCAGTGCAGTTTGATGTGTAAGACGTTGATTAGAAAGCACTATAACAGTATCTCCTCCTGTTAGGATTGAAAAATCTGTATTCGCTTTTGCAGCAGAAAAAAGACCTAATGTAATGAATAAAAAAGCAGTGATGTATTTTGACATAATATGAAAATTAGATGTATGAAGTAATTCTTTTCTTACTAATCAATTATTATTCCAATATAATATTTGAAACAAAATACTACATATTTAGGTGTAATAAAAACTTCTGGTACTAACGGATTGTGTGCCTACGGCAAAAGCACCTGCTTTTATGTGCCGTAGGCACATAATATCGGTAGAAATATGTACAAACGCCCATATTTTATCCGTTTTTCGTGCTTGCACGAAAAAATAGGGTTGGAGGTGGGGCAATTATCTTCTTTCTACCAATATTTTGTCGCTATGCGACAAGCCGCCACACAATCCCTTAGCATTAGAAAACTTAATTTTATCCTAAAATCTAAGAATCAATTTTTTGTGTCAAAAAAATAGTTTCACTCGTCCCAGCCTGTGCCACGCCGATTTGCTTTTTTTTCCGAACGGTGGATTTTTTCCTTTTTTATTCCCAAAATGACACTTTTTGGCACTTTTGTCTTCTGCCGAATGACTTTTATAATCAGGGCTTTTTCTACCAAATCCGCCAATTTTTTAAAAGCAATTTCTTTATTTTCCAATTGTGAACGCTTTTCTTGCGCAGAAACATGCAAATAACCTTCGCTATCCAATTTTCCGCCAATTTTTGCCAACAAACGGGCTTTTTCTGCTTCATCTAATAAGGCAGAATTAGCAGGATGCCAAATCAAAGCAACTTTTGTTTCCACTTTATTCACATTTTGTCCGCCTTTTCCGCCACTTCGTGAAGTTTTAACAATTACCTCAACTTCGTAATTTCTCATATTTTTTGATGTTTATTTTGCGGCTAACCATTGTTTAAATTCACCTAAACGCTTATGATTCAAGCACATTTCTTTGTAAAGTCCGCCTTTTTGTGCAGCCAAAACGCCCCAACGAATGTCATTTATGCCCTCAATCGAATGTGCATCAGGGTCAATCGCAATCATTACATTTTTCGCCAACGCATAATCTATCCATCGCCAATCCAAGTCCAAACGATGTGGGTTTGCATTGAGTTCTATCACAACATTATTTGCCGCACAAGCATCTATAATCTTCTCATGGTCAATAGGATAGCCATTTCTTGCGAGCAAAAGTCTGCCTGTCGGGTGTCCTAAAATACGAGTAAAAGGATTTTCAATGGCTTTGATAAGTCGAATATTTGCTTTTTCTGTATCCATGCGCAAATTTGAATGAACAGAGGCAATGATACAATCAAAAGTTTGTAAGGTTTCCGCTTCATAATCAAGGCTTCCATCATTCAGAATATCCGCTTCTATGCTTTTAAAAATATGAAAATCTGCAATTTGTGCATTTAATTTATCAATTTCTTGATGCTGAACTTCAATTCTACCCTCCGACAAACCATTTGCATAAAAAGCTGCCTTGCTATGGTCAGAAATAACCAAATATTCATAACCCATTTTTTTGCACGCCAAAGCCATGTCTTTCAAGCTGTTAGCTCCATCAGAATAGGTAGAATGTGCATGAATTACGCCTTTTATGTCTGCCACTTCTATCAAAGTAGGCAAATTTCCAGCCTTTGCCTTTGTCACTTCTCCCCTACCCTCTCGCATCGCAGGCACAATAAAAGGCAATTGATAGTGTGCATAAATGTCTTTTTCTTCGGAAAAATGTGCAGGCATTTCCCCCAAAGTTTGCAACTCGGCAATATGTTCGGACGTAGTAGAAGTATGAAATAGTTCTGTTGCGACATTTTCTACAAATATGAGCTTCATAGAAATCGCCCATTCTGCCATTTTATAGCAAAAAATATTGTCTTGTATCGTTTCTTTTTCGATGTTTTTTTGTTGAACAAAGGCTAAGACTTGTGCCTGTTTTGCATTTTGCACCAAAAATTCAACCTGCGTAATAATCTCACATTGACGGCGTATTTCGCCTGTAATCTGCACATTTTCAGTACCTATCAAGTGCTGCAACTCCTTTTCCCACATTTCTGCCACAGGAAGTGCCTTTGCAAAATGAATTTTCCCTTTGTTACTTTCCAAAAATTCAATGGAAAGTTGAATATTATCCTGCGTTTTTTTGCCAAAACCCTTTTCTTGTGCCAAACGATTTTCAATACAAGCATAATACAACTCTCCTAAAGATTCTATGCCCATGCTTATCCAAAAATGCTGCACTTTTTTGGGTCCTATTCCCTTCATTTTCAGCATTTCCTGTACACCAAGCGGGATTTCTGATTGAATAATTTCCAAATCATCAAAAGTTTCTTTTTCTAATATTTGCAAAACCGCTTTTTTGGTACTTCCACCAATTCCTTGAATTTCCCCCAAAATCCCTTTGCGCACGTATTCTTCTACGGGCGTACCAAGCGTCTCAATCGCACGAGCCGCACGTTGATAAGCACTTATTTTGAAGCCATTTTCGCCTTTTACCTCCATCAAATCCGCAGCAAGTTTGAGAAGTTTAGCGATTTTTTTATTGTCCATATTTTTAATTTATGCTTTGATAAAAGTTATTTTTTGCGGTAATTCCACAGCGAAGTGAGGGCTATTGCCAGCCATATAATATTGAGTACCATGGGAGGCATCGCCTGATTATGATAGCAATTTACAATCAAAAAAGCAGAGCCTACTCCGTTTAATAAAATGTAAATCAATGAGTTAGCGGATAATTTTTGCAAAGAATTTAGCCCAAAAGCAATCAAAACACTTGCCATACCCAACCAACCTAAGACCTCGTATAATATTTTCATAAGTAATTAATAATTAAAAATGAATAATTAAAAATCATTATAACTAAATAGTAATCAATTATTTAATACTAAATTATTTTATTAGTTTTTTACAACTCATACATATCTGTTAAAAATGAAAGCAAAGATAGGCTTTTTTGGGCATCTTTCATAAGTAGTTTACACTTTGTTGTAGCATAAGCTTTAGCTTGTGTCAAAATATAGCAGCACAAGCTAAAGCGTATGCTACATTACAGCACAAGCTAAAGCGTATGCTACATTACAGCACAAGCTAAAGCGTATGCTACATTACAGCACAAGCTAAAGCGTATGCTACATTTCCCCAAGTGAGTCAAGCATTTATGAAAATGCCAAACATTTAGTCTGTTTGTCTTTGATATAACAAAATTGCCATCATTACCCCACAAGGCACAAGTTGCAAATACATAAAAGGAACGAGCATAAAGGCATAAAAAATGCCTAAATAAATAGGCAAACAATAGATTGCATAGTTTTGATAACTTATTTTTTTGCGAAAAAAAGGATAGGACACAAAAGCGATTCCAATAAATAACATGCTCAAAATGAGCTGTGTATATTTGAGAAATTGTAATTTATAAGGTATATTTCCGTCTAAATATTCATAAAAATATATGGCTAAACTACTGCCTCCTTTGAGAATATAAGGCGTTTCTCCTGCCTTTTGCCAATCACCGAGCATCTGCCATAGATTTGCACTCGAAGCATCATAATATTGCATGGCTTGAGAAAAAATGCTTGTGTCTTTTGACCAAAATGGCAAAATATATATCAACAATACGGCAATTATTATCCCAAAAATCAGTTTTAGGGCTTTACTTTTTGAATCGTAAAAAAACATAAGCCCCACCCACAAAGGCAGCCACAATACCACAGAATATCGGGACAAAAGACAAAGAGAAAAAGCGATAATTTGTAGGCTGATTTTGCCTGAAAAAAGGGCATATATCAAAAACATATAGTATGCGACAATCATTAATTCCATCGTTTGCCCCAATAATTGAAATTCATGTATCGGAATAATGAGCAGGAATAAAGGCGGAAAGAGTAAACGCAGCGTTTTTTGCTTGTTTTGAAGAAAAAATAAGATATTTATTCCCATGAAAAGCAGAACACCTATCCATCTCACATCAATTCCCAGAGAATAAGGTAGCATTAAAGGCAGCCAATGCATGGGCATGTAGGTGCAAAATGCCGTATAGCCCCAACCTTCTTCAACGGGTGTATAAGGAAATTCGCCCGTCAAGCACTTTCTTACGGCAGAAAGCATAATGGGAATCGTGTCTGAAAGCAAAAGAGAAATAGGCGTTTTTGCAAAAACATACGTAATTAATGCTATCGCAAAAAACCATGAGATAATGGGTAATGAAGGATTTATGTTTAATGATAAGTCCCCGTTTTTAGCAGATTTGAGGGAAATGATACCAAAACCTATTGGCAATATAAGCAGTAAAATAGGCGTAATATGGGGGTTGATATTGGAGCGAGCAAAAGTAATAATGCCTAATTCGGCAAGGAATAAGAGCATGAGTTGCAAAGATGGATTGCGAAAAATAGGCATTTTGATGCGATAAAAGTAAATTAAGAACGAATGAAAAATAAGACAACCATTCTGCAAGAATCCAGAAAAGCTAAGTAATTCAGTATCAGCCTTCTGGATTCTTGCAGAATGGAGAACCTTAACAAGTTTTTTTTCATTCGTTGCTTATGAGCTTATATTAAAAATAATATCATTTTATCTTTCGGATAAAAACAATCTTAAAAGTTGTCCTCTCACCTACCGTACTTGATACCTCTATCATTCCACCATGAATTTTGATAATGCGTTGCACAAGCGACAAGCCTATCCCATGTCCTTTTACGGTACGAGTATTGTGCGCACGATAAAAAGGTTCAAAGATATAGGGCAATTCTTCGGAAGGAATGCCAATCCCTTTGTCTGTAAATTCCAAAATAGTAACATAATGATTGGCTTTGAGGCTTACTACAACTTCGTGATTATCAGAGAATTTGCAAGCATTTTCCATCAAATTTAGCAAAGCCGTTTTAAGTAAAGCTTCATTTCCTTGAAGATGCAAAACATCATCATCTTCGGGCATTTCATCAAAACGAATAACCACTCGATTTTGGCTATTTCTTTTCAAAGTATCAGCCCTTGCAGCCCACAACACATCATCTATACGCACTTCTTCCATGTTGATAAGGCTCTCATCACCACTTATTTTTGCCAATTCTAAGAGTCGAATCGAAACTTCATTCAAATTTTTAATGTCTTCTAATACAGAAGTAAGCGTTGATTTATATTCTTCCGCACTTCTCTCTTTGCGAATAGAAACCTCTAATTGTGAGGTAATTACGGTCAAAAGATTTTTGAGTTCGTGGGAAGAATTTGCGACAAAAGTTTTTTGAATATTAAACGCATTTTCAATCCGATTCAACATTTTATTAAAAGTTGAAGTCAAAAGAGCAATTTCATCTTGATTTTCAGGCGTTTCCAAACGCTGACTAAGATTTGAGGCGGTAATAGAATCTACCTGACTTACGACTTTAGAAATAGGAGAAAGCGCACGCCCTGCAAAGAACCACCCTGAACCTGCCGCCGCCATTGCGATGATAATGAACACAATAGACAAGGTTTTCCGAAGATTTGCAAGCTCTCGAAGTCCAAAATTGTCAATCGCCCCTGCCAAAGCTACATATTGATAACCACATATTGGGTCAAGATAATATACGCCAACTACCTCATAATCCCCTATATAAAAATTTCTTTCCTTTTTTTCTCGCACCAATTTGAGCCACAAATCGGGTTTATCAAAGGCAAAGATTTCATTATTGGCATACACTTCCAAATTTGTAGAGTCAAAAACTGCCACATGCTCCTTGTATAGCACATCTTTTTTAGCTCTATCTATAATTTTGATGGTAGAAGAATCTATACGAGCATCGCCCGAGTTGAGCTGTGCAGCAGTAGCCGCCGCCGTAATCGCCTTGTCTTTGAGGCGATAACGGAAAGATTTTTGGATATAGTTGGCAGAAATATAATATACAGCCACCAAAGACATAAACACAATCGTGGCGACAATTCCCAAAAACTGAAGGGTAAGACGTGTGCGAATTTGCATAATTAATTATGTTCTGCCTTAAAAATATAGCCTTTTCCAAACTGTGTATGAATCAGTTTTTTAGGATAATCTTTATCTATTTTATTGCGTAAATAGCTGATATACACTTCAATAACATTTGTACCTGTGTCAAAATCTACTTCCCAAATATTTTCGGCGATATCGGCTTTAGAAACCACTTTGCCTTCATTTTTAATAAAAAACTCCAATAAAGCAAACTCTTTGGAGGTGAGCTTTACTTTTTTGCCGCCCCGCCAAACGCCTTTTGTATCCAAATTCATTTCTATATCCAAATAACGAAGAATATTTCCTGCATTATTCGAAGTATTGATACCATTGCTAGAACGGCGCATGAGGTTGCGAATACGAGCCAATAATTCTTTAAATTCAAAAGGCTTAGTCATATAATCATCTGCACCTGCGTCCAAACCCGTAACAACATCATCGGTTACGCTTAAGGCAGTTAGCATCATAATAGGCGTTTCTTTTCCCATATTACGTAGCTCTCGGCACACCTCTAAACCGCTTTTATTGGGTAAAATCACATCAGTAAGAATCAAATCATAGCTTTTTGTGGTAGCGAGACGCAAGCCAAAATGCCCATCATAAGCTACATCTACCTCAAAATGCTCTTCCTCCAAGCCTTGCTTGATGGATTGAGAGGTCTTTACTTCATCTTCAATCAAGAGTATTCTCATGTTTTGTGCCATCTTTTTTATCTATGTTAATATGGTATATCTGCGGGCAAAGTTACATTTATTTTGAGAAAGATGTACTATTTTTCACATAAAAAGTCAGGCTTTCACCTGACTTAATGATAGTAAAAAAAGAGTTGGTATATTGTTACGCTATGGTATCTTTATATAAATAGCTAGAATCAATAAAATAACCCAAATATGAAAGTGGAACACACGTCATAAGACTCACTAGCCAAAACCACATGGGGTGTGGAAAAAGAAATAGGTAGATACCAATGCTTATGAATAGTAAAATGCCTGTGATGATAGAATTAGATTCTCCTTCCTCAAAATGGATTTGAGATGCGACAAATCCTGCAGTAATGCTTCCAAAAAAAATAGAAAAGCACATAAACAAATACAACTGAAAGGGGAATCCATAGACAAATAGACGTATAGCTGCTTTATCTGTATAATCTACAAATTCATCGGGTCCGTATAAGGCATACCCTAAGGCATCAATCGCAATGATGACCAAAACGCCTGCGATGAAGCCGCCAAGAATGGATAAAATATTTTTTGCCATAATGAGATAAATAAATGATACTGGAACAACGAGAGATAATATATAGCCATTATACAAAGATTACACCATAGCGTATTTAATTCATAAAACTAAAATATAATTTCTATTTGAATAAGTATTTTGCTGTTTTTAAGCGATTTTGAACCCATCAAAGGCATATCTTTTTTTGCGATAAAAACTTTCTAGTCAATCATATACAAACAATTTATTCCATTTTTAGACTTTTTTTCTCAAAATGGTAAAAGTATTTTTCTAGAAAGAACTTGTATCTTTTTTTCACAGCCTGCATTATATCTATATCAATAACATTTATACTTTTAATACTCAAAAATGATGAACAAGCTCCCATTTTTTTTGCTGCTTGCACTCGCTCTCACAACAAGTTGCAACAAAACCGAAACACAAGCAGGCACACAAAATTCAGCATTAGTTGCGCCAGTAGTAAGCACAACGGCTACTTTGCAACCTAGCATTTCCCAAACCATTACCAATGAACAGGTAAATGTAACAAAGGAGGCTGCCACACCTAACAAAAGCACTGCCACAGAAACCCGCACATTTATCCAAAGTGTGTATCAAAAAGCCATAGAAAACCCTACGGCTGCCGCTAATGAAATTCCGATTCCCACAGACGCTATTGAAAAGCCTACTTTTTTTTATGATGAAACGCCTATCGGAAAATATTTTGCTCGAAACATCAAACAAAGTGAAATTTTTACCGTCACACCGTCTTTATTAGATGCCATCACCATCACAGGCAAAGAAGGTACTGTGGTAACGCTCCCACCAGCTTCTTTAGTAGATGAAATGGGAAATCCTGTAACTTCGCCCTTTCAAATTGAATTGAAAGAATGTTATAGCATAAAAGACATTTTAGCATCTAATCTCACAACTACTTGTAATGACATGATTTTGGAAACGGACGGAATGATTTATGTAAATGCGACCTGCAACGGGAAGCAACTTCGCTTGTTGCCCACGCAGCCCATTATGATAGAAATGCCAAGCAAAAAGAAAAAAGCAGATATGGAGTTGTTTTATGGTGAAAAAAGACCTGCTTCAGGCGTAATGAATTGGAGAGTA
>JAAFHL010000079.1 GCA_013298365.1 Bacteroidota bacterium
CCGAATAATCTCTTTCAAGGATTTCTGTCCATTTATTAGGCATAACAATCCACCTCACATTGTCATCTATCAAAGCGATTGTATGTTCTATCTCTGCTGAAGCTATTTTAATCGGTTGTTTTTGATGAAATTCTTCGGTAATTTTCTCCATCAAGGTTGTCATCTCTTTTGAGGAAGGAATCAATACAATTTCTTTCATATCTGTATTTTTGCCATCAAAAGACCAGCAAATTTCAGGTGTTAGGGTTTGGGAAAAAGCAAGGTTTCCGCAAAGTAACATGAGGATAAATACTATTTTTTGCATTATAAAAAGGTTTGTTGGAAATAACAAACTAATTTATAACGTGAGTTGATGCCTTAGGGTTTAATTTTTACGTAGATAAGCAAAAAAAACAGGAAAAAGTAATTTTGTTTAACCTTAAACCTATATGATGTTGAATGTGTTTTCTTTTTGATTTGTAAATATTTTTGGTTCTCTGACAGTTTTTGTGGATTTTTGCGTAAAGTAGGGGTTGCAACCCCTACTTTACGCAAAAATATCTGCTCTGAGGCTTGTCTCCACAAAAATTGTCAGAGAACCATATTTTTTTGAAAAACAGCAAAAAACAACATAATAAAAGCAATCATGGCAACATTCAATATACATATAATCCCTTCGCAAAAAGGAAGAATCGCTATTGTAACAGGCGCAAATAATGGCTTAGGCTACGAAACAGCTTTGGCTTTGGCAAAAAAAGACATGAAAGTTATTTTGGCTTGTAGAAATCTGGCAAAGGCTGAAATAGCGAAGCAAGCAATCTGCAAAGAAGTGCCACAAGCAGAGATAGACATCATGGTAATTGATTTGAGCAAATTGGCTTCTGTCAGGACTTTTGCAAATGCTTTTTTAGAAAAATATACTCAATTAGATATTTTAATCAATAATGCAGGCATCATGACTCCGCCTTTTTCCCTTTCCGAAGAGGGTTTTGAGTCGCAGATGGCTGCCAATTATTTTGGGCATTTTTTGCTAACAGCTTTATTGTTAGAAATGTTAATGAAAACGCCTCATTCTCGCATCGTAACGCTTAGTTCTATTGCACACAAGACGGGTAAAATCAATTTTGACGATTTACAAAGTCAAAAAAAATATAGCCCAATGGTTGCATATAGCCAAAGTAAGTTAGCTTGTTTGATGTTTAGCTACGAATTGCAAAGACGACTCACGCAAATGGGTTCGCAAACTATTTCTCTTGCAGCGCACCCTGGTATTTCTGATACAAATCTGCTTAAAAATACGCCTATACCTAATTGGTTATTTGATTTGTTCAAACCGATTATGAACCTTACTTTTTTGCAAAGTGCAAAGGCGGGCGCAGAACCAACTTTGTATGCTGCTTTGGGCGAGGACGTAAAAGGCGGTGATTATTTTGGTCCCGATGGCTTTAATGAAATGCGGGGAAGGGCTAAAAAAGTAGAATCTACGCCTTTGTCAAAAGACGAAACGCTGGCAAAGAAGCTTTGGGAAGTATCGGAACGCTTGTGTAAAATACGTCAATAGCATGAAATAAACGCATACCCGTACAAACAAATATTCCATTTTTATCGTGCTGAAAATGGACAAAATATAGTACTTTTGTGCCGAAATCTATTTAATATTCCTCGTTTATGAAAAAAATAACACTCATTGGTGCAGGGCTTTCAGGCTCATTTTTAGCGGCTTTGTTGGCAAAACGTGGCTTTGATGTAACTGTCTATGAACGCCGCCCAGATAGGCGCAAAGAAGAAGTGGAAGCAGGACGTTCCATTAACCTTGCTGTGTCGGCACGTGGCATTCACGCCCTCAAATTGGCAGGTTTATATGAGGACATTATGGCGATAGCAACCCCGATGTACGGACGTATGAATCATCCTTTGGGCGGTGATTCAGTGGGTACAAAGTACAGTATTCACCCAGAAAACTGTCTGTATTCGGTTTCTAGGGGCGCATTAAATGAAATGTTGATGAATGTGGCAGAGGCTGCGGGGGCTAAGATTTTATTCAAACAAGAATGTAAAGACATAGATTTGGCAGCAAACGAAGTGCGTTTTGCTGATATGAATAATGGTGGAGAAATCTATAAAGTATCCGTAAATAAAGTAGTTGCTTGTGATGGCGCAAATTCAGCCGTTAGACGAGCGATGACAAGGAATACGGATTTCACCCATACCGAAAAAAGATTTAGAGTAGATTACAAAGAGTTGTCTATTCCGTCAAAAGACGGAATGATACAAATGGAAAGAAATTGGCTGCACATCTGGGGGCGTGAAGGTGGTGCTTTTATGATGATTGCTTTGCCAAATATAGACAATACCTTTACTTGCACGCTTTTTATGCCCGTTGAGGGCGAAAAAAGCCTTTCAAATTTGGATACAAGTGAAAAAGTATCAGCTTTCTTTGCTCAATATTTTCCCGATGCAGTGCCTTTGATGCCTACGTTGGTGGAAGATTCATTCAAAAACCCTACTTCTTCGCTTAACATTGTCTTTTGCTATCCTTGGATTGTAGAGGATAAAATGGCTTTAATAGGCGATGCTTGTCATGCGATTGTGCCGTTTTACGGGCAAGGTGTAAATGCCTCTTTTGAAGATTGTATCGAATTAGATGAATGTATTGGGCAGCACTATCCTGATTGGGGCAAAGTATTTGAGGTATATCAAACAAATCGCAAAGCAAATGCTGATGCAATTTCGCAAATGGCGCAAGAAAATTTTGACGATATGGCAAAATCGGGTTTTCCCGAATTTCAGTTGCGCAAATATTTGGAGCATGAAATGGAAATCCGCTTTGCTTTTTACAAATCGCAATATGAAACCGTTTCTTTTTCCCTCGAACCTTATACAGAAGCAAAAGCAAGAGGCATTCGCAATCAACAAATTTTGACAGAAATCATTGAAGATTTGTCTGTGGTAAGAGAATTAGGTTTAGAAAACGCATTAGCCGCCCATTCAATCGCTGATTTGGCAGCACAAGCGAACTGGGATAATGCCGAGCAGGTAGCCAAAAGATATTATGGCGTATAAGGGATAAGATAATTCTTAATACATTGCAAAAAAATAGGCTTGATTATCAGTAAATTAAAAGATAAAAAGCTTTTTTTTGAAATATTATTTGGTACTTTCACAAAAAGCACTTACCTTTGCACTCGAATTAAGAATAAGTCTTGCACCCATAGCTCAACTGGATAGAGTACTTGACTACGAATCAAGCGGTTAGAGGTTCGACTCCTCTTGGGTGCACAAAACAGCAAAACACTTACATTGCAAAATGTAAGTGTTTTTTATTGTTATGACTAATAAACTGACAAATGCTTTGAATTTTTTGTTTTTCTGCGGATAAAAAAATAGCTAAGTAATGGAATAAACCGCTCAAAACGCCTCGCCATAAAGTGCAATTACCATATCTCGATAGGCATACAAAGCCCCACCTTCGGCACATTCTTGCTTCACAAGCAAGGGCTGCACATAAAACGAAACTCGAAAAGCCTCTTTTAACTTGTTGATAATCAAGTTGGGAGGGCTGTTTCGTATTGCCAAATAACAAGCAGCATAAAAACAATCTTCGCTATATTCGGGGCTAAGACAATGGAAGTTGTCAATATAACCATCTTTTGCCTTGCCTGTCAAAAAAGGCAATAATTCCTTTTCGCTTGCTTGCAAGACCTGAAAATCGGGTGAGCCTATCTCAAAAGTATGCGGGCTGTCTGATGTGGGCAACTGTGCTACTTTTACACAAAAAGAACGCCCGCCTCGAATGTTTCCCTCCGAATTGAAGCCACTATATACGCCTTTGAGATAGGTTTTGGGATGCCGATACTCTTTTGTTAAAAAAGCTTGAAAATGATTTTCTTCGGGTCTTTGTGTATCGGTCAGATGATAAGTCCACAGCATCTGTTTTCCTTCTGCCAAGACTTGTGCTGTGCCGTTATATTGCTTATATTTTGAATAAAACAAGAGTTCTCCCTTTTCGCTAATCTCCACAAAAGACAAATGAATGATGTTTTTTTCCAACCAAAGATTATAAACCGCATAGTAGCCCGACAAAGGATTGAGCGGCAGATTTGCGGCTGCTTTATGTTCTTTTTTGCCCAAAACCGCCCGCACATCTGACAAGCCCAAATATTGACAAAAAGCCTGATACAAATCCTCATTGATTTTGACTTCCTGCCCATCTTGCGCCGCCTTATATTTTTGGTAAAAAGTGCTGCCCTTACAATCAATGCCCGTAACTTCCTGAATATGAAGCGGTAAACAAGGTACACGAGGATAGGTTTCGGGATTTCCCTTAAAAAAAGCAGTCGTTTGCTTGCGATACTTTTCCATTTTCTCCGCCCCAATCGCCTTTGCATAGCCCTCGCACAACAAATCTATGATATGCTGATACTCAGCAGCCTTAAAAGTTTCCATTTTGTTAGATTTTGGCTACAAAAATGGAAAAATATTTTGGATTTGTGAAAAAAAACACTAACTTTGCACAGTTCTTTGACATATTTTTCCTTTGTTGAAAAGTAAATTTGTTAGTATCAAGTATTTAGCTTTACTTTGCACTGTGGAAATAAGGTAAGATTTTGCTTTCAGTCATTTTTATAACTGCTTGATAATCTTAGTATTTCTATTACATTCCATTATAACAAGGATTAAAACAATCATCCTTGGGTCGCCCGTCAAGGCATTTCTTGCATAATTTCTATTACATTCCATTATAACAAGGATTAAAACTCAGTTTTTCCCATAACCCAGGCGTTATTTCAAACAAATTTCTATTACATTCCATTATAACAAGGATTAAAACATTGATGGTGTCACTTACGACCACCTGGTTCACCGTATTTCTATTACATTCCATTATAACAAGGATTAAAACTTCTATTTTTTTGCTAAACATTTTAAAAAAATTTAAAAATTTCTATTACATTCCATTATAACAAGGATTAAAACGATTAAGGTTTGTGGGTTTCCCATTCCAAATAATAAGGTATTTCTATTACATTCCATTATAACAAGGATTAAAACTCGACGGTGTTGATACCTTTTCCAAACGATGTAAATTTCTATTACATTCCATTATAACAAGGATTAAAACCCCAGGCTTTGTTTTGACCCATAGAATTTCTTCAAAAAAATTTCTATTACATTCCATTATAACAAGGATTAAAACTTCACATACGTTTCATCACACGTATCTATCTCAAGGAATTTCTATTACATTCCATTATAACAAGGATTAAAACTCTATCACCTCTCGCTCTCTGTAATGAGCGAAAAGTAATATTTCTATTACATTCCATTATAACAAGGATTAAAACGCTAAATATTCCTCAATACAGTCTTTTACTTCTTGTGTATTTCTATTACATTCCATTATAACAAGGATTAAAACCGCTATTTTCTCTTGGGATATTGTTTGTTTTGATAATGCTAATTTCTATTACATTCCATTATAACAAGGATTAAAACAAATAAGGGGCTTTTTTATTAAACACCCGTTTAATTTTTCCTGTATTTCTATTACATTCCATTATAACAAGGATTAAAACCTTGTGAGAGAACTTGGTCTGCTACTGCGGTTTCGAGATTTCTATTACATTCCATTATAACAAGGATTAAAACAAGGCACCTTTCTCAGCCTGTTCCAGAGTAATAAATTTCTATTACATTCCATTATAACAAGGATTAAAACAATGGACGCTCCAAAACAGGAATTTCTACAATAGTAAATTTCTATTACATTCCATTATAACAAGGATTAAAACACTGCCAATGAGTCTTTCAACCCAATAGACAGATGTCCATTTCTATTACATTCCATTATAACAAGGATTAAAACGCTTAGACCTATTAGGTTTTCAAAACCTAATAGGTCTCTATAAAATTTATCACAAGGATTAAGACCTTGCGAACGGTCGCAGACCTTCGCAACGGTTTTAAATATTTCAATAACATTTCATTATACAAAAGATTAACGTATAAACCGTTTCGAGGGTCTGCGACCACTCGAAAGGTTTTATTTCAACAACATTCCATTATAACAAGGATTAAGACAGCTTGTAGCTACCTTCAATTGCTGCCGACTTTAAACCCATTTCAACAACATTCCATTATAACAAGGATTAAGCCGCTACGAATGGTCGCAGACCTTCGTAGCGTTTCCCCCATTCAACAAATCCTATTACAACAAGGATTCCTAACATCAAGCCTTTTTTTGATAGAAAAAAGCAAGAATTGTATTTTTTCTTGCGATTGAATGTCCAAAAGCGTATCTTTGTCCTTGCATTTATCGAAACATTATGATAAGTAAAACCAAAATATTAGAAATATTAACCAAACTCCCAGAGTCCTTTGATTTAGAGGGTTTGATAGAACGGCTTATTTTTATCGAAAAAGTAGAAAAAGGCTTGGCACAATCCCAAGCAGGACAAACCTATTCTACGCTGGAGGCAAAAGATTTATTGAAAAAATGGCACAAATAAACTGGACGCACAATGCAATAGAAGATATTTACAATGCCATGGAATATCTGCGCTATTTCTCGGATAAATATGCAGAATTGTTTGCTGATGGCATTTTTGAAAGGGTGGAAATATTAGAACGTTTTCCCCGTTCAGGGCGAATTGTGCCAGAATTTGAAAATGAGCATATCAGAGAACTTATCCATAAATCTTACAGAATTGTTTATCACATCATAGAAGATGAGAAAATAGATGTTCTTACCGTTCATCCATCTGCTCTACCTTTTGGCGGAGCATTATTTTCAGAAACATAGTTTTGCTCGCTTGCAGGTGTGAGGTGATTTCAACTTTTGGTAAACAGGGCTTGCAATTTCAACAACATTCCATCATAACAAGGATTAAAATAATGCTGTTTTTAGGTCAGTTCCCAGCAAATAATATCCCATTTTTATTACATTCCATTATAACAAGGATTAAAACGGGCGTTTTCAAGCATATTTTATTAGGCTTCTTGCGAAAGTCATTTTTAGGTAGGGCGTTAAACCCACCCGTTTTTCGTCTTTCGACAAAAAACACCGTTCCAAGAGGGTATCTATTGCAAGGCTAACAGCCTTTTGCATAAAAGCCCTCTTGGGAGGGCAGCAAAAATGCTGGCAGTTTTGCGGGTGGGTTAAACACTTAGCTTGATGGCTATGGTTGGGACACAGACAAGGGCATCATTAACCAATTTCAACAACATTCCGAAAAGGTAGCAAATCTTCAAAAGTTTTGCTACCTTTTTGTATTTATAAACATTTTTGCGGGTGAGTTACATGCGCTCAAAAACACAGCTTTGTACTTTTGCCAAAATCTATTCTATATTTCCCCGAAAAGTTCTAAATAAATTCTATATTTATACATTTAGTAATTTGCAACAAATGGAAATTTATTTTCGTTAAAAGCATCTGTAAGTCTTTACATACTTACATAAATCTCATATTTTAACAAAATAACGAAATGAAAAACAATTACGTATTTCTTCTTTTTATGGTATTAGGCATCTTTGGACTTCAGGCGCAGGCAGAAGATTCGAGTGCTTTGATGAGTGCCTATTTGTATGAAATGCAGCAAGGCAATGCGACAGCGCATATAGATAAACTGATACAGGCTGCGGAATTGGGGGAAATGCGGGCGCAGTGCATTTTGGGGGTGTTGTATATTGCAGGAAAAGGGGGCGTTGTACTTGATGCACAAAAAGGAATGGAATGGATAAAAAAAAGTGTAGCGCAAGAACATGCGCCTGCGGAGGCATTTTATGCGATTTACCTCAAATATGACCCGAATCCTGATGATGTGTTTATTTTTAATTTGCTTCAAAAATCTATTCGTCATTTTGAATTGCCTCGCATCAAAGCATGGGAAGAGGACGGATATAATAAGAAAATGGAAAATAGCTATCTTGATGCTTTGTACGAATTGGGCGACCTCTATTCAAAGGGCAGAGGCACTACAAAAGATGCGGCTGCGGCTTTTCGCCTTTATACGAAAGCGGCAGAAATGGGCGAAGAAAGGGCGCAAAATCGTTTGGGTGATTGCTATGAAGAAGGCATAGGCACAAGTCGAAATATAACGGAGGCGATAAAATGGTACGAAAAAGCGGCGGCACAGGGCTTGGCAGAAGCGCAAAGGGCTTTGGCTTGGCTGTATAGTAGTGAGAAGTCTATCACGAAAGACATTAACAAGTCTATGATGTGGTATAGAAAAGCCGCAGAACAGGGCGATTTGGAGTCTATCTATAAATTAGGCTTGCTATATGTTTTGCAAGATGAGGTAAAAGAGGGCATTTATTGGTTAGAAAAAGCCTCAGAAAAGGGTTCTGTGTCTGCGCAACATTATTTGGCAAAAATCTACAAAGACCCCGAATATGGCGGAGATGTAGAAAAAATGATATATTGGTATCGGAAAGCGGCAGAAAATGGTTCAGTTGATGCGCAATACGAGTTAGGGGGAATTTATAATATAGGTAAATATGTGAAACAGAATTATTTAGAAGCTGCAACTTGGCTCAATAAAGCGGCAAAACAAGGGCATAGCGATGCGCAAAATGAATTAGGCGTACTCTATTTTTATGGCGATGGGCTGGCACAAAGCTATGCCGAAGCCCTAAGATGGTACACACTTTCGGCAGGGCAAGACAATGCGTTTGCGCAGTGCAATTTGGGCGGTATGTACGAAAAAGGGCAAGGAGTAGTAGCTGACATGGCACAAGCGAAAGCCTGGTATCAAAAATCTGCAGCGCAGGGAAATGAAAGAGCAAAGGAAAATTTGGCATATTTTGCTCGTTTATCTGAGGTAAATAACAATGCTGAACCTTTGGGCTTTAAATTGGGAAAAACGATGCTATCCGAAGTCAAAAAGACAGATAAAGAGATGAAGAAGACAGGGATAAGCGAGTGGACGGGTGGAGAAATATATAAATCTGATGGCAAGGTGTATGAGATAGAAGGTTTGGAGGAAGTGCTGTATATTTTTGACAGACATGACCGTTTAGACCTCGTAATGCTGACGATGAACAAGAATGATTTTGACAAAATCAATGGTTTTCTCAAGCCCAAATATAGCCTTGTTTCGGAAGAGATTCCTTATGTTGGCAATAAGTTTGTCAAGTACAGACAAGGTAATAGTTATATCATCGTAGAAGCGATGCATATGGGGTTTTCGATGACGGTTACTTATGAAACTACCTATTTTAATGACACTTTTCTGCGGGTAAAAGCGGAAAAAGAAAGGAACAAGGAAAGTGTTTTAAAAGGGAAATTCTAAATTTGCGAACAGGTAAATCTATTTTGGGGGATATGCGGCGAATATTGTTTATATTTGCCGCATATTTTGTGGAGATTATGGTGGATACTACGCAAAAATGCGAGGAACTTTTGCCCCTTGAAAGGTTATTTGCTTGGCATTACGCTTTGTTTCCTACGGGCAGAAACAAGCTGCACAAAATCCAAACCTTAGAAGGTGGAAGAAGTACAAATTATGTATTAAAGGGATAGTTGAAAATCCTGTATGCCCTTATTATAAATCTTATGCAGACCTATTAGGTTTCTAAAACCTAATAGGTCTGCATCCTTGTTATAATGGAATGTTGTTGAAATACCAACATTATGAAGCAATTACGCAAAAGTATGTCAGTAATTCCACACCACAAAGTTAGTTCTTTTTCCTTACCAATCAAATTTTTTTTCATTTTTGCCCAAAAAATATCTACACACATCTACGAACAAACAAAAGCTAAATAAATTCTATATTTATATATTTCGTAATTTGCAACAAATAAAAAATAAGACACGTTTAAATACCTAAATATGCAGTAAAAATAAAAGGAATAATTATTTTACAAAAAATAAAATAAATACGTATCACATAATTATTTTCCATTAACTTTGTTGCAAAACTTTTACGACTATTTTAACATGAAAAAAATCCGAGTCTTGCGTGTGATTTTTGATGAAAAAATAAAAAGCTATGAAGTACCTGCTTTGCGTGGCGCAATTATTCACAAAGTAGGCAAAGACAGTCTCCTCTTTCACAATCATGAAGGAGACGGTTTTCGCTATGCTTATCCGCTTATTCAATATAAGCAATGGTATGGAAATGCGGCACTTGTGTGTATTGGCGAAGGTGTAGATGAGATTCATCGTTTTTTCAGCAATCCCAATTGGGAATTGGAAATCAGTGGGCGCACATTGCCGATGAAAATCAAGCAGTTAGAAATGAATGATTTTACCTTACAAGTATGGAATCAGCAATTTGACTACGAAATTCGGGACTGGCTTGCGCTCAATCCGCAAAGCTACCAAGAATATCGTCATCTAACAGACGAAAACGAACGCCAACATTTTCTTGCTAAAAAATTGATAGGCAATATTTTGTCTTTTGCCAAAGGCATAGATTGGCATATAGAAAAACAATTAACGCTCGAAATAACATCGCCAATCATTACACAAAATCTACGCATCAAAGATGTGCAGATGATGGGCTTTTCGCTGCAATTCCGTACAAATGTATCGCTGCCCTACGGCATTGGGCTGGGCAAAAGTGTGAGCCTTGGTTATGGGGTTATCCGTAAGCAGTCAGCAGTGAACTGTTAGCAGTTTGATAACGACATAGAAAATCGGCAGGAACTTCTGACCATAATTGCGCATAAAAACAATAATAAAAAAATCGAACCCTGTCAGGGTTTAACCCTGACAGGGTGGAAAGAATTTCAATCCAATTTTAGATATGAATATAGAACGTTACAATATGTATTTGGCGGCTTTGCTGCATGGGGTGGGCAATTTTTATCAGAAGACAGATATGTTTTTGGAAAAGCTTTCCTTTGGCGAAAATATAACTTTAACGGATTTTCAACAAGCTATTATTCGGCTTGCTGATGCTTGGAGCTGTAGCATTGATAACAATAATCCTGAAAAAGGTAAGCAAGACTCCTTGCTTAAGCCAATTTTTCAACAGCTTCTTATTGATAGCAAAGGGGCTTCTAATCCCAACAAATATGTATATGGGTTACAAGCAATGGACTTGGGGAATCAAATATTTCCAAAAGAAATATCTTTGGATGGCGGTAAAGATGTGAAAAAAGCATATAATGCTTTGTGGGAGTCATTTATTAAGGAATATCAAAAAATCTCAACAGATAATATAGCTGCATTTGCGGAAACGCTATTACATTTGTTGAAAAAATACACTTATTATCTGCCTGCAAATGATACAAATATGCAAGCAGTAAGTCTGTTTCAACATATAAAAATGAAGGCTGCAATCGCTGACTGTCTATCTGTTTATTGCCAAGAAAAAACGGATTCTTTTGATTTTACGACTTCTACGAATACGATAAAAATAAAAGATTTTCATTATCCTTTATTGCTTTTTTGTGCGGATATTTCGGGCATTCAAAAGTTTATTTATGATATAGCGAGCCAAAAAGCAGCTGTAAGCCTTAAAGGGCGTTCTTTTTATTTACAGCTATTGATTGATAGCATCATTCAACAAGTAATAGAGAAGGCGGAGGTAATGGCAGGGCATATCATTTATTCTTCTGGTGGCAAATTTTATATGTTGCTTCCCAATACAAAAAGTGTAGAAAAAGAACTTATTGCCTTAGAAAAAAAGATTACAGAAGAATTATACGAAAACGTAGGTACTTCTTTGTATGTCTGTTTTGGGCAAGTGGCGTTTAGCATGACTGATACTTTGGGTATTTGTATTGAAAATGAGCCAATTACAGATATGAGTGCTTTGTGGCGTGCGGCTTCAGAAGCTACTTCTGCCAAAAAATCACGCAAATACGAACACAAACTCATCAAAGATTTTGATGTTTTTTTTGGAAAAAAAGGCAAAGGCATTGAAATTTATCCCGAAAAAGGCGAAAATGCGGTTACTTGTGCCGTAACGGGTGAAATAGGCGATAAAAGGAGAATGGCATGGTTGAATGAAATAGAAATAGCCGAAATGAGAGAAAATGGTAAAACAAATGAAGAAATAGAACAAAATAAAGTTTGGGTAAAAGTTGCTGTAAAACAGCAAGCTGATTTGGGGCGAGAACTCAAAGATGCAGATTATATTGTGGTTTCAAATAGTAAGATTAAATCAGATTTTACGATAAATATCTTGGGAAAATCCTTTCATTTGATAAGCAAAGCGGCTGTTTCTGACATTCAAGATGGTAAAATTCTCAGCATAAATGACACAAATTTTCTGCGAACAGATAAAAATGTAAGCTATGGATATCTTTTTTATGGTGGAAATAAACAAGCCCTAAGTCTCAAAAAAGATAAAAACAACAATCAAATACCTAAAGAATTTGATGTTTTGACTTTATATGATGATAAACATGCAAGTTTCCGCCGTTTGGGTGTTCTACGGATGGATGTAGATGGTTTGGGGGCAATTTTTATGAAAGGCTTGCCAGAAGGTAAAAAATCGTTTGCAGCTTATGCCACACTTTCTGCACAATTAGATTTGTTTTTTGCGGGCTATTTGAATACAATACGAAACAAAACAGCCTACAAAGACTATGTAAACATCTTATATTCAGGGGGCGATGATGTGTTTGCGATTGGCAGATGGGACGCTTTGATTGCGTTTGCAGCAGAGGTTAGAAGCGAATTTAGGCGGTTTGTATGTGGAAGGGAAGATATTTCTATTTCAGCAGGGCTTGTGTTGGTAGATGGGAAATTCCCGATTTCTAAAGCTGCAGAAATGGCAGGCGAAGCAGAAGAGAGAGCAAAAGCGTTCGAAGCAAAAAATGGGACAAAGAAAAATGCGATTTGCTTGTTTGATGAGGTGGTTTCTTGGGAAAATGAATGGGATTTTGTTGTTCGTAGAAAAACAGATTTGCAAGAATGGTTGGCTACGGGAATTATTACCAAAGGTACCTTAAATAGAATCATGCAATTCAAGCAAATGAAAGACCTACCCAAACGAAAAGCTGCCAAAGGAGCAAGCAATACAAAACCGAGCTTTGAGTGGATATGGATAGCTGCTTATTATTTTGCAAAACGTAAAAGAACGCCTCAAAATACTATTCTCAAAGATTTTATGGCTTGTGGTAGATGGAAGGAAGAACAGCCTTTGGGTGCAGAACGTGGCTTGGATTTGTTGGCAATCGCTGCAAGATGGGTGGAATTGGAGGAGCGGAATAAAGAAAAAATTCCTGCTAATACTTAGATTTATTTTTCATTTTTTTATACACATTAATTGTTTTTATTATGCCAATTACAGCAGATAAAATTAAAAATTGGGTACTTATTGGCTTAGATAGTCAAATGGTGGAAGATTGCAAAGTTTTTGCCCACGAAAAACTCAATTTTATGACGACTTCTCAAATTAGAAAATTTTTTGGAGAAGTAAAACGAATCCAAGCGGACTTTTCAGGGCAAAAAGAGAGTCTTTATATGCTTGCCCCCCGTTTAGCTTATACCTGTGGCAGGCAGAGTGGCAAAGATGTAAAACCTTTTTACGAAATGTTTAAGCCTATCTTATCCAAACTTACTGAAACAGAACATCAAACCTCCGAAAAATTCAACCGCTTTGTAAAAGTAGTTGAATGTATTGTTGCTTTTCACAAAGAAATAGCAAAAAATTAATTTTCATCTTCATTTTTTATCATTTACATTTATGGCACATTCACGAGAAGGAAAACATATTTTTCGCAAAATAAAATTCACAGGGATTCTGACCCTCAAATCAGGCTTGCATATTGGCGATAGCAAGGAAAGTGTAGAAATCGGCGGGGTAGATAGCCCTGTTGTTCGCCGCAAAGACAACAATCAGCCCTATATTCCAGGTTCTTCGCTCAAAGGGAAAATGCGCTGTTTGTTGGAACAAGTTACGGGTGAATATAACGAATTTAAAACGCTAACAGGGGCTGGTGCAGTCATTAGTGAACTTTTTGGTTCTCAAGATGCAAGCAATAGTAATAAAAACGGTTTAGCTTCCAGTATCATTGTACGAGATGCTTATCTTACGGCT
>JAAFHL010000008.1 GCA_013298365.1 Bacteroidota bacterium
AATGCAAATACGGAAGGTGTTTTCTTCAACTACCGTATCAGGATTGAGCAATAAAATGTATTTTCCTGTTGAAATGCGAATACCTTGGTTATTTGCCTTAGAAAAACCAGGATTATCTTTGTTGGCTATAAGGGTAATTTCGGGCAGAAATTTTTCTTGCAACATTTGGACACTTCCATCTACGGAATTATTATCTACTACAATTACTTCACTTTCAATGCCTTGCAAGGCTTTTCGTACAGACAAAAGGCACTGCTCCAAAAAGTGCTTTACATTGTAATTGACGATAATAATGGAAAGAATCATGTTATATGATAAGCAGTTGAAAGTTAAAAGTGGAGAGTGGATAGTTAGATAAACTTCGGAAAATCAATGGAGTCTGTTCACTACTATATTTTTTGCTAAATGATTGATAATCAATAATTTAAATTTTTTTTTAGCTTTTTTCTCACTCATACTTAATTGAAATACTTTCAAATACGTTTTTTCAGTAAAACGCATTTGTAAGACAAAGGTAAGCATATTTCTCAACTCTACTACCTTTTGTGTTTTCTTGCTTAAAATTCCTTAGTAAATTTGGGTATATTTATTCCGTATTTTCTTCTTCTCCTAAATAATTATGTAACACTCACTATCTTTGGGAAAGATAATGAGCGCATCAATGCTTTAAAGAAAGCATATCGTTTTTCAGGTATTTCTACTATGATTTGCATATATCTGGCTGAATTTTGTTTGTATTACTATCTTAACACGCATTTGAGCGAGAAATGGGAATTTAGCCCCCAATCACAAGCCCTTGATTGTTAATTTATTATGATAGTTGTTTTAGCGCATATTCTTTCTCATTCTCTCAAAAAACCTTCTGAATACTTCTTGTTTTTTGCATATAAATTATTGCAATCTTCACGAGTTCGCACAAAAATAAAATCAACAAGCCCTGCGCAATTTTCTGTTTCCACTGATTCAAAACGACAAATTTGCGCTTCCTTCACTTCGTCTGTACAACATGGATATAGCTTGTAGATAATACGGACTTGTAGCTTTGTATGAAAACCTATTTTTCTATAGCCCTCCCAATTCCCTTTGAGCAACTCTCTCATTTCTGGTGTTTGCACAATTCTACCTATCCAATAAGCTATTTCTTTTTTCAGTTCGTGATTGTTTTTGAAAAACTTTGCATCTTTTTCAAACGAACTTTGTATTTTCAGGCGATAAGGCATAACTATTCAAACAAATTTAATATTTCTTTTTCGCTTACGATGCGCCCTTCTCCTTTGTCAGTTTCCTTTTGTGCCATTTCTACCCAAAAAGCTTGATAGGCTTCGCTGTTTTCGTCTATTTCTCCCAGCACTGATACCGCTTGCAATGCACCTAAGCGATATAGCAAGCCTATCACTTTTTGCGCAAACCAGTTATTTGTCTCAATTTGATAGGTCATATACTTTTATTATTAAGTTATAGTATTCACTAAAAAACAATCCTTTATATTTGAGCGAGAAACGGGATTCGAACCCGCGACCTTCAGTTTGGGAAACTGATGCTCTACCAACTGAGCTATTCTCGCTTTTTGATATGCAAATATACCTATTTTTACCTATCGAAAAATATTTTTTCACGAAAAATACCGTTTTTTTCGCTCATTAAGCGCATTTTCTACTTTTTTCTGAAAATGATTGGGATGATGTTTAGACACATATTTTCTAGTTTTGAGTGCTGTTTCAAAATCTTTTTCGCCCATGCTGCCAAATTTTTTGCGCCTATAATGTAAGGTGATACGCATACAAGCATCGTCTATATAGTCGCCAATTTTTGTGTCAAATATATATTCTAAAATACTTTTCAGCCAATTTTTATGATGAAAAGGAACATTTTCAATTTCTCTTAATGGAAAATGCGGAAAAAAATCACGATACCATTGATTTTGTTCCATCAAAGGTGCGTAATATTCTTTACCAAAAGTGGGAATGAGTGTGCTAAGTTCTGTGGCGGTAAATTGGTTTTTGTCTTCAATTTCTATATTTTCGGTATCTATAAAGTAATTTACACAGAAATATTTATGAGAGTTAAATAAGAAAATTTTGCGAAATAAGATGAGCAGAGTACGAGCAAGCCAAAGTCTTTTGGGTTGAGTAAGGATAAAATAATCTATGTCTCCATCAGAATCAAGCACATTTTTGGAAATAGAACCCGACAAAAATACCGCCCGAATATAGGGGAAACTGCCAATAAATTGCGAGATTCGCCTTGCTTTTGGTAGCATTTGTGTGGCTCTTTTATTGTTTTCTAGTCGCTTTTGAATCCAATCACTTTTCTTTTCTAAGGAATAAAATCCTTTTTCAACATGAATATGCTTATCTTCAACTAATTGATTAACAATATTTTGTGTATCTTCTTTTGAAATATTTTTTATTTTGGAGCGCAGAAATAACTCCTCTATGGTAAGAGGATATGAAAAGATATCATAATACATCAACGTGTATAGAATGTCTTTTTCTATCTCGGTAAAAGGCATGTATATAAATGGAAAGTGAAGTTATTAAGTAGTTGAAAATTGATAGTTGGTTTAAATAACTAACGATTGAATATTTAAACATAAAAATTCTCTGAACTAATTTAGTAAAGCTACTTACTACTATTTTATTTTACAGATATGCATAATTTCTCACAGATTTTCGCAAATTTGATGTTGATTAGCCTTCCTCTGCAAGAAGTTAAACAATTACAATTATTCTTTCTTAAACGTTTGGCTACATAAAGCTTTACCACTATTATCCAAGGCACTTTCCATAAACCAAATTTTACGATATTTACCATCAGCCCATTCATTGATAAAATTATCGTAATAAGGGCTGCCAGGGTTGCCCGATTGCCCGCCAGGATAAATGCCATACGCCTCGATTTCTTTGCCCAAAGAAACCACCATGCGCCAAGAAGGACCCCAATTTGGACCTACCGCATTTAGCACATTTTTGTGTCCATTTGCGGGAATATCATATCTCCCCAAGGGCCGCAAAACACGAGTCAAGTGGCGAATTGCCGTAGCTCTTGCGACATGCCATTGCCAGTTTTCGGGCTGCGGCGAAAGTCTTTTGAGCGAGTCTAAAGCAAATACAAAGGCTTGATTTACAATGAATTTTCTATTTTCTTGTGTATCTTTTGTGGCTACGTTGTCAAAAAATTTGAACCTTGCGCTATCTCTTACCAAAACGATAGTTGCAGCCATAGAAGGTCTATCATACGCCAAAAGTCCCTTTTCAGTAAAATCATCTTCCCAAATACCTTTGTGAATATAGTACCACCAAGCCTCAAAAATAGAAGGTCCAGTAGCATTTTTTTCGTACATATAATCCCATTTTTTCACCATCTCCCAAGCCGTTTTTGCTTCTCCCTTCAAACGTGTGGTATCTAATTCTGCCAAAAGGGTAGGTAAAATATCCGAAGCTGCAACCCCATAATTGTCAAGTTGCAAGTTTTTCATGTCGTCAATGCTGATATTTTTGAGGCTATCCAAACGCTGATTCAATCTTCTATTGCGAAAATATTCATATAAACCGCTTGTATAATAAGGATAACTTTCATCGGTAGGGTGCTGATTAACAGAGCCTACATAGCCTCTTTGCGGATTAAATACATGCGGGTTTTGTGCCTGTGGAATATACCCTCTCCAAGCTTGCGCACTGTCTGCGGCATCTAAGACAAAAATCCCTTGCTCTTTATAACGATTCGGGAATTTGCCTTGTTGCCAAATCGCTATATCGCCTTTTCTGCTCGCAAAAACAAAATTCTGCCCTGGGGATTGATAGGTTGAAATCGCAGCCTCATAGTCGGCATAATTATGGGCTTTGTTGAGTTTTAGAAAAGTCAAAGCCTCATTAGAAGCCTCATGTGCTGTCCATTTCAATGCCAAAGGACCTTGTGGCGATTCGTCATACAAAATAGGACCTAAATGCGTATAATAAATGGTATCTATTATATCATCTTCCCCTTTTACATGATAAATTTCGACTTTTTTCTCCACTTTTTGCCAAGTACTACCTACCTTATATTCATTTTTGGATTCATTTTTGAAGGTGATTTTATACAAATCCCAAACATCTCTTTCCGAATTTGTTACCCCCCAAGAAATAGAATCGTTGAAGCCAATGACAATGCCTGGCGCACCTGGCAAAGAAACCCCATACGTATTAGCCTCGGGCGTATGGATTTGCAATTCGTACCAAATCGAAGGCAAATTTAAGCCCAAATGTGGGTCATTGCACAAAATAGGCGAACCCGAAGCGGTTTTACTCCCTGCAACTGCCCAGTTATTGCTACCCAAACCTTCTTCGGGCGTTTCCATCAAAGGCGTGTAGGGCGCATTTTCGCCAATGAGTTTCCCATCTAAAATATAGCTGCCACCTGCACTTTTGGGTTTAGATTTTGATTTATGTTTCTGAAAAGTTCCTTTTTTGGGGGCATCACCCTTTTTTATCTCAAAAGCCTCATTCTTAAAATCAAAAGCAGTGCCTTCGGGAACAATTGTAGCTTGTGGAAAAGCCCTTTCAGGATACATCAATGCATATAAATCTTTGTTATATGCTTTTACGACTTCGGAATGTGGAATGTCAAGGCTACGGCTTGTGAGCATATTTGCCATATATTTGAGCAAAAGTGCCGTTTTGAGGGGATTCCAATTCTCGGGACGATAGTTTAATAATTTGTACTCTAAGGGCAAATCTTTGTCAGACAAGGTAGCAATATACGCATTTATGCCTGCTGTATAAGCGTTTACTGCCTTCAAGACTTCGGGCGATTTTTGCATCTCTGCCCAAGATTTTTCCGCACCAAAATTCAAGCCTTTTTTGCGCATTTCTTTGTCTAATTTCAAGACAGCACCATTTGGTCCCAGCCCAATTACCTCTGAAAGTCGCCCTGCTGCAGCAATTGTTTGGAACTCCATTTGCCAAAGTCGGTCTCTTGCCGTTACATAGCCTTGTATGTAGGCGGCATCTTCCACATTTTCTGCAAAAATGTGCGGCACTCTTGCCTCATCTATTACCACTTGTACAGGTGCATTCAGCCCATTTAGCACTTCTTTTTCCGCAAAAAGGCTTTCTTTTTTCTCGGCATTTGCCCAAAAACCTTCCCAAGGACTAAAAAAAGTCAAAGGGCGGAAAGTGATTTTGCCCATAGGGGTATTGATGCCCCACAAAAGCAGGAGGGTAGCCATAAGAGAGAGGACGAATTTGAGCCAGCGCATAGTAATATATCGGAAATTACGGATTACCGTAGTAATTCGTGAGATGTGTATGTGTGTTTGATATGAAATAAGGGAGCAAGTTTACAAAAAAAAAATGAGAATATGAGAATTACGAATAATATCTTATCTGTTGTTATTTTTAACTATTTGATTATTAGTGTTTTTAGTAACGAAAAATAAATAAACGGATAATCTGTCTAGAAATTTACGCAAAGTCGCAAAGGTATTAAGGCGCAAAGACAACACTATTAATCCTTTGCGGCTTTGCTCCTTTTTTTCTTTGCGAGAATATTATATAGGTATTTATTTTTCATTCATTAGGAAAATAAAAGCAAGTATTTTGCGGAATTTTTTAGTTTTGCTTTTTGTTTGTTTTGACTATTTATAAGAAACTACTACCACCTCAAAATGGTCAAAATCGCTTTTAGGTGCATCAAATCCACAAGTTGTATAAAAAAGTCGAGTTTGTCCTGTGTTAAGTTTTGCATCACTGTCGGTAAAAACATATCTTTCGCACTTATCCAAGAGTTTCCCGTTTTTTCCGTAGTAATAAATGCCCAATTCCAACTGTTTTAAGCTATAATTGCCCACATTTGATATTTCATATTCCAATTTATGATAGGATTTTCCTTGCTTAAACCCTTCTGAAATATTGTCAAATCGAGATTTTATCGCCAATTTATAGTTTTCATTTGGTTCGTTTTGCCATTTTAAGGGCAGTTCTTTTGATTTAATACTATTCCCTGACACATTATTTTTTTCAATCATCTCCACTTTTATTTTCACTTTTTTCCAAGGTTTCGTTGCCGCTTTTTCTTCATATATCAAGACATGAATGGGAATCAAATCGCCACTTCTGTAAATAATTTCATCACTTTGGGATATGGGAGAATAGGTTTCTGTGTGCATCAATGTCTCATTTTCATCAAAAAAAGCCATCTGCAAAGAGATTCTGCTCACTTCTATTTTATCTAATTTCAAATAGCCATTTACCGCACATGAAAAAGAATTATCGTAAGGATTAAACGTAAGTTCCTGCCAATCAGGGACTAAGCCCTTTGTATTTGCATCTTCCGCCCATTCTACCGTCAATTTATTGGCAGAAACTGGCGTATAATCGGCTACCCTTGATGACTTACGAGGCGATTTTGCCTTGCTTTTGGAATAGAAATTAACAACGGCAAAAAATATACCCAAAAAGACAATTACCGCCACCACTTTTGACCATATAGGTGGATTTTTCTCCTTTTCAAGTGGTTGTGGTTTAGATGACTGTGGTTCAACTACTTGTGTTTTAGCAAGTTTTTCTTTTTGCGTTTGAATAGGCGTATTAAGCGGCTGATTTGCTTGATTTTCACTCATATCTCGCTTATTTTGCCCTCCAACACCCAGCGCATCTAACCATTCCGCTATGCTTTGAAAACGATTTTCACTTTTCAACGCCATCGCTTTTATGATTGCCTCATTTGTTCTATCCGAAATATCGGGATTGATTTGTTTGGGCGAAACATAGCCATTTACTGCAATTTCTGCCAAAGTTTGTGGGTGTTTTTGAGTCAAACAAAAATATAAAGTTGCGCCCAAGGCATAAATATCCATAGAAGCTGTCTTTTTCCCCTCCTCCGTCATCTGCTCTGGCGCACTATAACCTGGCGTTGCCATCGTGGTATGATAGGTCGTTTTTCCCTCTTGAAAACTGCGTGCAATCCCAAAATCTATCAAATAAGGTTTCCAATTATCGCCCACCAAAATATTATGCGGCTTTATGTCCCTGTGCAAAATGCCCAATTCATGCACTTTTTTGAGCGAAAGACTCACTTTTTCTATCATCTCTATTGCCAAATATTCAGGCATTTTGTCTTTTAGCCTTCGATATTCATACACCAAATCCAACAATGGCTGGGCAGCAATGTATTCCATCGCAAAATAAACCGTGTTATTCTCCTCAAAAAAATCAAAAACATGCACAATTCCCTCTATATTTTTGAGTTTTACAAGGGTTTTCGCCTCGTCCAAAAAACGGTCTTTATATAGCAAAAATTCATCAGACGAAATTAGCGGTTTTACCGTTAAAGCCTCATTTTCACGCATACAAGCCTGATAAAGAAAGAGTTCCTTTACCACAACTAAGCCCATTAAGACATGTTCACACAAATACGTAATCCCAAACCCCCCTTGCCCTAAGCTTTTTTTTACAATAAATTTGCCATTTTGTAGCTTTGTATGTTGCGGAAGTGCGTAGTTTTCGTTTGCCATAAATAAATTTCTGTTTTGTTTACAAAAATAGCAGTTTTTTTTTATTCGTGGAGATAAATTGCAAATATGTACCCGATAACTAATAGTAATTTGCCATTTCAACGATTTATGTATATATTTGCATCAACTTTAGCAGATAGCAATATGGCATACAGTCATTTTACATACGAAAAAATAAAAAACGATTTGGGCATTATACTTCATAATACCCATTTATTTCCACAACTATTGCCAATAATCCCCAGTAAGAGTTTATTGGAAACATTAGAAAGCATGGAAGAGTTGGCTTTTTTTAGCGAAAAATCTCGTTCAGAAGCCATTATTTTTCCCATTTTAGTAGAAGTATGGAAAAAAAACAATAAAAATTTTGGCATTTATTCTGGCTCTGATTTAACCGCAGATAACGAAAAAGGACTAAGTGGCGAATGTGATTTTATTTTCGGCAAGGGAGAACAAGGATTAGCCTTAGATAGCCCCCTTTTTTGCATGATAGAAGCAAAAGACCAAGACATAAAAAAAGCTATACCTCAATGTATTGCGCAAATGGAAGGCGCAAGATTATACAACGTGCAGCATAAAAAAAATATGCCTATAATATGGGGCTGTGTAACTACAGGCGAAATTTGGTTGTTTTTAAAATTAGAAAATGGTGTGGCTTACATTGACATAAAACGATATGCACTTGCCAAATTAGAGGAAGTCATGGGCATTTTACAGTATATTGTGAGCTAAAAAATCTTGTTTTATTTCAATGGAAATCGCTAATTTTGCCCTCAAATCTGCGTTTTCTGTTTAGTGAACATAGTCGAACTATGTTTATGTCTGCAAGAAATTACAAATATGCAACATATCGAATTTATAAATACGCTTCGTACAGAACTACAACAAGCCATCGTAGGGCAAGAATATATGGTGGAAAGGCTGCTTTTGGGCTTGCTTGCGGGGGGACATATTTTGTTGGAAGGCGTACCAGGGTTGGCTAAAACATTGGCTATCAAGTCTATGGCTTCGGGCATCAATGCCAAATTTAGTCGTATTCAATTTACGCCTGACTTGCTACCTGCCGATTTGACGGGAACCATGATTTACAACCCGAAAACCATGGAGTTTAGTGTAAAAAAGGGACCTATTTTTGCTAATTTTGTCTTAGCCGATGAAATCAATCGTGCGCCAGCCAAAGTACAAAGTGCCTTGCTTGAAGCCATGCAAGAACGCCAAGTAACGATTGGGGAAAATACTTTTGCACTTCCTTCGCCTTTTTTGGTTTTGGCAACCCAAAATCCCATTGAACAAGAAGGCACATATCGTTTGCCGGAGGCACAAGCAGACCGTTTTATGCTAAAATGTGTCATTTCTTATCCTTCTATGGAAGAAGAAAGGCTGATTATTCGCCAAAATACGGGCAATACAAATGCTGCGATTCGTGCAGTAGTGAGCCTTGAAGAGATTATGGCAGCACGCAATAGCGTGAGGGAAATTTATGTTTCCGAAAAAATAGAAAAATACATTTTGGACATTGTATTTGCCACAAGAGACCCTGAATTGGCTCGCTTGAAAAAACTAAAACCTCTGATTCAATATGGTGGCTCGCCTCGTGCGTCTATCAATTTGGCTTTGGCAGCAAAGGCTTTTGCTTTTTTGCACAGCAGAGAATATGTGATTCCCGAAGATATACGTGCGATTGTGCATGATGTGTTGCGCCATAGAATTGGGCTAACTTATGAGGCAGAAGCCGAAAATGTGAAGGTAGAAGATATTATTTCAGAGATATTGACAATGGTACAAGTTCCTTAAAATATGCTCATTATTTTTGTCAAAAATCCGGTTATTCATGAAGTAAAAACACGTCTTGCCGCAGAAATTGGGGCAGAGAATGCGGTTTTTGTTTACCAAAAATTGATTGAATATACTGCAACAGTCGTCTCAAAAATAGACGTTCCCAAGCTTGTTTTTTATGGAAATGAAATGCCTGACAAAGATATTTGGGCAGAAATGGGCTATGAAAGACAGGCGCAAATAGGCAAAGACTTGGGCGAAAGAATGGAAAATGCGTTTGCTTGGGCTTTTGCAGAGGGGCATAAAAAATGTGTGATTATTGGCAGTGATTGTGCGGAATTAAGGGCAGAAATATTGGAAGAAGCCTTTTTTTCGTTGGAAAAAAAAGACTTTGTTATAGGCGAAGCCGAAGATGGTGGCTACTATTTACTGGGCATGAAAAAGCTGTTTTCTCCCCTTTTTCGGGGTAAAATGTGGAGTACAAATAATGTGTTTAAGGAAGCTCTTTTTGAAATACAGAAAGGCGTATTTTCCTTACATTTACTACCAAAATTGAATGATATTGATACCTTGGAAGACTTAAACAATTCGCCATTCAAGCACTCTTTTTAGCCATTCATTGCTTTTTTTTGGCAGATAAGGACACATTTACATATCTTGCACCGTTATTCGTTTTGAAAACTATTTCTTATATGCAAAATTTACACAAAATTAGTTTATTTACCGTTTGCCTTCTGAGTTTTTTCTTTGCAAAGGCGCAAATCGTAATTAATGAATACTCTTGTTCAAACAGCACAAACTATGCTGATGCAAATGGCGACTTCTATGATTGGTTAGAGTTGTACAATGCAGGTGCTGTAGCCGTAAACCTTTCTGGCTACTATCTTTCAGATGATGCCGCAAATCCTACGAAATGGATTATTCCTGTAGGGGCTAACATCAATGCAGGTGGACGTTTAGTCTTTTTTGCCTCAAATCTTGATGGATTTATTGCAGGGCAGTATCACACCAATTTCAAATTGACACAAACTAATTTGGAAGACCTTGTATTAGCTGACCCAAGTGCCGTAATTATTGACCAAGTAGTGCTAAATCCTACTCGCCGCAATCACTCTCGGGCAAGGCTTACAGATGGAGCTGCCGCATGGGGGGTTTCTACGCCTACTACCCCTAACGCAGCAAATGCGGGTGTTTTTGATGATTATGTGCCAAAACCTACCTTTGGGCTTGCGCCAGGTTTTTATCCTGCGGCACAAAATGTAACCCTTGCTTGTTCTGACCCTTTGGCAGAAATTCGCTACACAACTGATGGCTCTTTGCCCGCAGCAACTTCGACTTTATATGCAGGTCCTATCAATGTAGCAACAACTACACTCATTCGAGCAAGGACTTTCCGTACTACGGGCAATTTCGCACCCAGTTTTCCTGAAAACAATACTTATTTCATCAATGAAAATCATAGCTTGCCTGTAATATCTGTGGGCGGTACATACAATACTTTGTTTAGCACTTCGCAAGATATTCAAAGTACTTTTGAATTATTTGATGGAACACCTGCACATGTTTTTCTGCATGAAGGCGATGGCGAAATGAGAAGACATGGAAATGACTCTTGGGCTTTTCCCCAAAAAGGAATCCGTTTTCACACACAAGATGAATATGGCTATGCTAATAATATTCCTGTTCAATTATTTGATGATACCCCTCGTGATAAATATGATGTACTTATCATAAAAGCTGCGGGTTCGGATAACTATCCTGCTGCCTTCGATGATGTAGGTGCGGTAAGTACACATTTGAGAGATGGCTATAATCAAACTTTGACACAAAAATATGACTTGAACATGGATGTGCGCCGATTCAAATCTTGCGTATTGTATATAAATGGACAGTATTGGGGCTTGTATGAATATCGTGATAGGGTAGATTCGGACTATACAGATTATTACTACAATCAAGGAGAAAATAATGTAGATGTTTTGAAATTTTGGGGCGGTTTGACCATTGAAAATGGAACAGATACAGGTTGGGTAAATATTTTTAACTTTATTACGAACAACAATATGAATGTTCCTAATAATTACGCCATTGCCATTGACCAATTTGATGTAATGAGTTTGATAGATTATTTTATCCTAAATACCTATACCGTAAATACAGACTGGTTGAATTGGAATACCATGTGGTGGAGAGGGAATAAAAATACAGCAACTACGCCAAAGGTAAAATGGAAATATGCTTTGTGGGACATGGATAATACCTTTAACTTGGGGCAGGGGGCGTGGAATTATACGGGGGTAGATGATGTAACGGCAAATGCCGACCCTTGTGATGTAGAAAATCAGTTCCAAAATTCAAGCCCGAATGTAGGACATGTGCAGATTTTTAATGCACTTTGGGCAAATCAAAATTTTAAAGATTTATATATCAATCGCTATGCAGATTTGAGCAATACCGCTTTTAACTGTGATAGCATGTTGGCACATTTACAAGCAATGGTAGATGTAATGCAGCCCGAAATGCCACAGCATTTTGCTCGTTGGGGCGGCTCTATGACACAGTGGAATGAGCATTTGGATTCTATGCGTAGTTTTATGCTGCAAAGATGTGCAACATTAGATAGTGGAATGATAGATTGTTATCAAGTTACAGGGCCGTTTCCGATTACGGTACAAACAAATCCACCTGGTGCAGGTATCATTCAAGTAAATACCATTACGCCTAACCTGCCTTATACAGGCGACTATTATGGTGGGGTAAATGTTTCCTTCAAACAAACTCCCATAGGTTGCTATGTATTTGACCATTGGGAAGTTATTACAGATACGCTTGGACCGAATCCCAATTCAGATAGTATAGGCGTTTTTATGGATACGGCAATTATCGTCATTGCCCATTATATTTCCAATGGCATTGTAGATGTAGATGATACTACATTCTGTCAGCCTACACCGATTACGATGACGGCTTGCGGAACAACTTATACATGGACAACAAGCACAAATCCGATTCCTTTCAGCAATGCAAATTCGGTAACGGTTACACCACTTACCACGACTACATATTATATCAATACCAACCAAGGTGCAGATACGGTAACAGTAACAGTGAGTACAACCCCAAATTTCCAACTGCCGCCTGATGGCTTGATTTGCGACCAAAATCCTGTTGTACTAAATCCTACGGTGTTGCCAAATGCGCCAGGCATGGTTTATACATGGCAAGACAATTCTAATGGTACAACTTTTAATGTTACCACAAGTGGAACATACATTTTGACCGTAAATAATAATGGCTGTTCATATTCAGATACAACCGTTCTCACGCTTTCTACTACGCCTAATGTAAACTTTGGAGTCGATAAACTATTCTGTGATGGCACAAGTAGTTTGCTATTAGATGCAGGTACATATCCAGGTGCAACGTATCAATGGCAAAATAACAGTGCTGCTTCTACGTTCAATGCAACGGCAGATGGCACATATTCTGTGGTAGTAAATAACAATGGCTGTATTGACGGAGATACCGTTAATATTGTATTTTCGATTACACCAAACGTAAATCTTGGCAAAGACTCTTTGTATTGTGATGGTACAGGCAGTGTATTATTGAATGCAGGTAACTATCCTAATGCAACCTATCAATGGCAAGATGGCAGTATTTCAAGCACTTATAATGTGGTAAATACTGGTCAATATTTTGTAACCGTAAATAACAAAGGTTGTATTGACGGTGATACCGTCAATTTTATCCTAAGTGTAACACCTGTGTTTGATTTTGGACCAGATTTATTGCTTTGCGATTCCGACCCTATTTTGCTTAGTACAGGCAACTATCCTAATGCAACGCATTTGTGGCAAAACGGCAGTACCTTAGATACATTTCTGGTTACACAAACAGGTTTGTATTATGTTTTGGTGGACAATCAAGGCTGTAAAGCATCAGATAGTGTGCATCTATTCTTAGGCAAATCACCTGTTATCAATTTGGGAACAGATAGAACGATTTGTCCTGATGAAACCATTCGTTTGGGTGCGGAAATTTCGGGCGTAGAAGCAACCTGGCAAGATGGCTCTCATTATTTACAGTATTATGCCAATACACCTGGCATTTATATGGTAGAGTTAGAAGATGCAGCAGGTTGTACGGGCAGAGATACAATTGTGTTACTTTCAAGTCCTTTGCTCACATTTGACTTAGGCGAAGATAAATCTTTCTGTTATGGCGATTCGCTTACAATAGTGCCACCTGTACCGAATAATTCTACTTATACATGGAATACAGGGCTAAAAGATTTGCCACTTGTGGTCAAAGAAAAAGGGGAATATAGCATAGAAGTGTATAATGATGGCTGTAATGTTTCTGATGAAATGCGGGTAGAAGTCTTGAACTGCATTACTTGCCAAGTGTATGTGCCAAGTGCTTTTTCGCCCAATAATGGAGACGATATCAATAATTTGTTCTTTGTAAGTTCAAACTGTCCTTTCGGCAGCAAATATGAATTGATTATTAGTAACAGAAATGGCAGCACAATCGCTGCTTATACCAACTATAACGACAAATGGGACGGCAAAATAAAAGGACAACATGCACCTGAAGGCGTGTATATGTATCACCTCAAATGCACTGTGATAGATGAGGGCAATGAGCGTGATGTACAAAAAGCAGGTACAATTACGGTGATAAGATAATTGCGAATGGCGTTCAGTAGCGGCGATTCTCCAGAATCGCTGCTAACAGAGAAGGAGCTAAGTGTGTTACCTAACACAATAAAAGGCTTTTCGGGCAGATAAAATAAGTTTTATGGCTTAGTAACTGCGATGCTGGAAAATCGTAGTACGGTAAGAAAAATACGCAACTTACATTGCTTATAAAATAGAGAAGTCGCAGGTAATGATTTATCTGCGACTTCTTTTTGTGAATAGCTACCACCTTTTTCTTATTTAACCGCCATAATCGTTACTAATACCGACTCTATTCGGCTATGACTTACGGCTTCTATCTTAAACTCAAAAGCGGGTTGTGTCAATTCGCAAATAACGATATCGCCCACAGAAGGCAACTTTTCATTGAGCAACAAAATAAGTCCACCTAAGCTATTGATATTTTCATCTTCCCGCACTTTTTCAAACACATCTTCATCTAATCCCAATACCCTGCCTACATCATTGAGCAAAGTACTTGCTTCAAAACGATAATGGGTTTCATCTATACGCTGAAAAGTAGCATCTTCTGTATCAAATTCATCACGAATTTCCCCAAAAATCTCATCAGTTATATCCTCCAAGGTTACCATGCCCGCTGTTCCGCCATATTCATCTACAACAATGGCAAGATGATAGCGTTTTTGCTTAAACTCCTCTAACAATTTATCTATTTTTTTGCCCTCAGGTACAAAATATGCAGGTCGAATAAGCTGTTGCCATTCAGGATTTGCCTCTTGTAAAGGCAATAGTGGCAACAAATCTTTTATATATAAAACGCCTTTTATCTCATCTAAACTTTCCTCATACACAGGGATTCGAGAAAACTCATTCTCATTAATAAATCGTACAATCTCTTGAAAATCAGAATTATAAGACAAAGCAACAATTTTGGTGCGAGTTATCATCACATTATTTACCGCAGTATTACGAAAATTTAATACGCCCCTCAAAATTTCTCGCCCATCTTCCTTATTTTTCACAGGTTCTGGCATCAAATCTATTGCCTCCATGAGGTCATCAATAGACGCATTTTCTTGTTTGGGTTGAAAACGTCTGTCAATAAACTTGGTCGTATTGATGAGTAGATTGGTCAAAGGGCTATAAAATTTCATCAAAACATACATAGGCGTATGAAATAATGCAATGATTTGTAGCTTATGACGGGAAGCATATACTTTGGGAACTATTTCCGCAAAAAGCAACAAAAAAGTCGAAATTACAGATAAATCAATCACCGTTTCTTGCCATTCACTCAAGCCAAAATGCTCGGCAATCGAATGTAACATATAGGTTGCTATCAAAATAGCAAAAATATTAACGAAATTATTTGTAATTAAAACGGTAGCAATCAATTGTTTGTGGTTATGAATCATCCACCAAATTTTTTTGCCTGTGGGAGAATCATCTTCTTTAAAAGCATCACTTTCTGATTTAGAAAGTGAAAAAAAGGCAACTTCAGACGAAGATGCAAAAAATGCTCCACCTAATAATAATAAAAACAATATGGCATTTACCAATAATGGTATCCATTCTATATCGCCCGTTGGAGCGTGAATTTGTAACAATATACTCAGAGGGTCTGCGTCCACAAGTGTAAAATTTAAAACCATGCTTTTGGCTTATCAGCTACAAAGCAATTTATTATGGGGGCAAATATACGATATTTTGGAAAAAATATACAAATTTTTGAAAAAGTCTTATTTATCTTCCTATTTTTGGCGCATAATTATTGTCTTTTACAAAAAATGAAATATAGGTAGCACTATTTTTCGCTACCTTTGCGTGTCAATTTTGACTTCCTATTTATCATCACATAAACACGTTTATTAATATGGATACACACAAACCCTTGATTTCTCATGCCTTAAATACAACCGTCATTGTGGCAGGTCTGGGCTACTTTGTAGATATTTATGACCTACAATTATTCAATATTATAGGCAAGGAAAGTATCAAGAGTGCTGCAGGTTTGAATATTTCAGACGAGAAAATGATAACTCATCTTTTTGACAATGTACTTTTTCAATGGCAAATGGCGGGTATGTTGGTGGGTGGGCTTTTATGGGGAATTTGGGGCGATAAAAAAGGGCGCAAATCTATTTTATTTGGCTCTATTTTACTCTATTCACTGGCAAATTTGGCAAACGCCTTTGTTACAAGCCTCCCTGCTTATGAGGCTGTCCGTTTTTTGGCGGGACTTGGACTTGCTGGCGAACTTGGTGCAGCGATTACCTTAGTTTCCGAAGTAATGACCAAAGAAAATCGAGGCTATGGCACAATGATTATTGTCGTATTAGGTGCTTTAGGGGCAGTTTTTGCTGCATTTATCAGCAAAATGCAGCTTACTTTATTTGGCTTAGAAACCTGGCAAATTGCATACATAATCGGCGGAAGTTTGGGTTTACTGCTTTTACTTTTGCGTTTTGGCACATTTGAATCAGGCATGTTTGAAAAAACTCAAGGAGAAGACATTGAAAAAGGTAATTTTTTCATGCTTTTCAACCAAAAAGAACGTTTTCTGAAATACCTCTCTTGTATTCTGGTAGGCTTACCCGTTTGGTACACAATAGGTATTCTCATCAAGTTTTCTAATTCTAAATTTGTTCCCATAATTGGTATTTTAGAAGGAAAAATAGAAGCAACTTATCCCATTATGTTTGCATACATTGGCTTATCCGTAGGTGATTTATTGAGTGGCTTGATGAGTCAATGGTTTAAAAGCAGGAAAAAAGTGGTGGTAGGTTTTTTAATCGCCAATTTTATATTAGCCTGCATTTTCGTATGTATGAGAGATATATCTGCCCATTTTTTCTACTTCTTTTGCTTTCTACTGGGTTCAGCCACAGGCTATTGGGCTTTATTTGTAACCATTGCTTCCGAGCAATTTGGTACTAATATTCGTGCAACAGCGACTTCTACCGTTCCCAACTTTGTACGTGGCGCAGTTATTCCTATCACTTGGGGCTTTTCTACTCTGGCTACAAAATGGGAAGTACCCACAGATGGAACAATTTATGGTGCGCTCATTGTAGGCCTAACCTGTACGATTTTGGCGTTAGTAGGCATTTTCCACCTCAAAGAAACGTATGGCAAAGACTTGAACTATAACGAAATGCAGCATGAAATATAAAAAATGATTCTACTTACATTAGATTTTCATAAAAAAACAAGAAATGATTGATTTTATCGCTACTTTTGCCACAATTTTTTCAACCATTATGTGGTTTATCGTTCAAACAGGATAAACGTTCCATTCTGTAAGAATCCGCAGACAAGGATTTAATAGCATAGTTTTCTGGATTCTTACAGAATGGAACACTTTGAAAGGTCAATTTATCTCGTTCAAAATATAATTTCTCATGTTGATTGACGATGCAATAGTGTTTTTGATGGAATAAATCATTTTCCCTTTTCATATAATTTATAACTCATAATTTGATACAAATGGATTTAAAAGACATACGCGAACTATTACGCTTGGTTAACTCCTTGGATTTGACCGAAGTAGAAATTGCCGAAGGGGAATTTAAACTCCGTATCGTGCGCAAATCGCCAGAAACGCAAATGGTATTTTCTACTCAAATGATGCAACAGCCACAACAAATGACTGCTGCGCCTTTGCCTATCGCACAAGTGCCAAGTACGCCTACTGCAACTGAAGCAGCTCCTGCGCCTGTTGTGCCTGTCAGCAATTTGCATACTTTTCGTTCTCCTATGATTGGTACGTATTATAGTGCTTCTACCCCCAATGACCCGCCCTTCGTAAAAGTAGGTGATACCGTTTCCAAAGGGCAGAAATTGTGTATTGTAGAAGCCATGAAATTATTTAATGACATTGACTGTGATGTAAATGGTAAAATTGTCAAAATTTTATTAGACAATGCCAATCCTGTTGAATATGACCAACCTTTATTTTTGATTGAAAAAGCATAGTACAGTTATCAGTTAGCAGTCATCAGTTATCAAAAATATCTTTTTATTTACTGCTTACTGATAACTGCTTGATAACTGTTCACTGATAACTGTTCACTGTTTACTGATAACTGATTTTATGGCTGATAATATAAGAAATATAAAAAAAATCCTCATTGCCAATAGAGGAGAAATTGCCTTACGCATACAAAGAACTTGTTGCGAAATGGGCATTAAAACAGTTGCCTTGTATTCTACTGCGGACAGAGATAGTTTGCATGTAAGATTTGCAGACGAAGCTGTTTGCATTGGACCTCCTGCAAGCAAAGATAGTTATTTGAGCATGGCAAATGTGATTTCGGCGGCGGAAATTACGGGCGCAGATGCGATTCACCCTGGCTATGGCTTTTTGTCAGAAAATGCGGATTTCTCCCAACTTTGCGACCAATATGGCATCAAATTTATTGGACCAAGTGCGGAGGTTATCAATAGCATGGGCGACAAAGCTACCGCAAAAGCGACCATGCGTAAAGCGGGTGTGCCAGTTGTGCCAGGTTCTGAAGGCATTTTGGCAAGTTATGAAGATGCCCGCAAAGCTGCTGGCGATATAGGTTATCCTGTTTTGCTCAAAGCTACTGCAGGCGGTGGAGGAAAAGGCATGAGACGTGTAGATAAAGAATCGGAATTGGAAGATGCTTGGAATTCTGCTCGTGCAGAATCTGGGGCGGCTTTTAATAATCCAAATTTGTATATGGAAAAATACATATTAGAGCCAAGACACATTGAAATTCAAGTAATTGGCGACCAATATGGAAATGTTTCTCATCTTTCGGAAAGGGATTGTACCATTCAAAGAAGACATCAAAAATTGGTGGAGGAGTCGCCAAGCCCTGTGCTTAGTGAAGAAACTCGCCGAAAAATGGGCGAAGCAGCCGTAAAAGCCGCTAAATTTGTGAACTATGAAGGTGCAGGTACGGTAGAATTTATCTATGATAAATTTGGCAATTTCTATTTTATGGAAATGAATACCCGTATTCAAGTAGAACACCCTGTTACAGAAGAGATTTTTGATTTTGACTTGGTAAAAGAGCAAATAAAGGTAGCAAGAGGCGAAAAAGTATCAGGAAAAGCCTATTTTCCACCTGCAAATCGCCATGCACTCGAAGTACGTATAAATGCAGAAGACCCCCGTAACAATTTCCGCCCTTCTGCGGGAAAAATTACAGAGTTTCACAAGCCGGGTTTTCATAAAGTGAGAGTTGATACACACGCATACGCAGGTTATGTGATTCCGCCTTACTACGATTCCATGATTGGAAAAGTTATCGTTTCTGCTTTTTCTCGTGATGAATGTATTGCGAAAATGGATAGAGCTTTAGAAGAGTTTATCATTCAGGGCGTTCATACAACGATTCCTTTCCACCGTAAATTAATGAAAGACAAGACTTTCCGTTCTGGCATTTATTCTACGGCTTTCTTAAATGACTTTGATTTTTCAGATATTTAAAGTCTTATTAGGTTCACGCAGATTTTCGCAAATAAACTCATAATTTGCGAAAATTTGCGTTTTCAATCTGTGTTAATCTGCGAGAAACTAAATATCACATCTTATGCGCCAACCAATCAGGCATTAAACCCATAATTTTCCCCATAATCCACCAACGAGGCGAGATATAAGCTATTTTTTTCTTCTTTTCGATGGCAGAAAGGATATAATCAGCCGCTTCATCTGCTTTTGTCAGCCAAAACATCTTGTCAGGGTCATTTTGAGAAGTCATAAAAGTCTCCACAAAGCCTGGACGAATATCTGTAACCGCAAAATTGCCCTTTTTATGCACAAAATAGTGCCTTACCCCTTGCAAATATGCCGATAAAAAAGATTTGGTCGCCGAATACACGATTGCCTCCCGAAATGCTCGGTGCATTGCTACCGAAGATATGCCTACTAAATGCCCTTTTTCTTGTTTTTTGAAAAAATCTATTGCCCAATCGCCCAAAGCCACTGACCCCAAAGTATTGACCATAATCATTTCCTTATCCGTTTCCCACTTCAAAAAACCATGTCCTACTGCAGAATTAAGCACAAGCATGTCCATTCCGCCCATTTCTGCCACTAACTCCGCAAGTTGTGTGCGTGCCACTTCCGCCTGCCCAATATCCATGACTTTGACAAAAGATTTGTTTGGCATTTCCGTTTGTAAGCTGTCTAATAGCTCTTTTCTACGGGCAGTAATGCCGACTTCATAGCCCGCTTTTGACATTGCAAGGGCTAAGGCTCTGCCGATTCCTGCACTTGCACCTATTATGATTACTTTTTTTGACATAAACCGTTTTTGTAGCGCAAATTTACCACTTTTAGCTTCATTTCCTCATTTTATTTTGCAGTTGAAAGTCGTTATATTTTGAAAAACAGTAAAATTAATGTATTTTTGCAAAAAAAAGATGATAATCGCAAATCCTATATACGACAGCGTATTCAAATATTTGTTGGAAGATTTGGATATTGCACAAGCATTGATTTCTACCATTATTGGCGAAGAAATCATTAGTTTAGATGTGAAGCCACAAGAAACCTTGGCGGAAATAGACAGTCATGTCCTTACCATTTTTCGCTTAGATTTCAAAGCGGTCATAAAAACAAAAGACAATACGCACAAAAAGGTCTTAATAGAATTGCAAAAAGCGAAGCAATTATTCGATATTATGCGTTTTCGTAGGTATTTGGCAGAAAATTATCAAAAAACCGATGCGCTTGATGATAAAAAAAATGTGCCTTTGCCCATTATTACCATTTACTTTTTGGGCTTTAACCTCAAAAAAGGCTACCCCGCAGTTTTCAAAAGTGAGCCACAAATTATTGATGTGGTAACAGGCGAATTAGTACGAAAACCACCGAAAGAGCCTTTTGTAGAATTGCTTAATCACAACAGTTATACCATTCAAATTCCCGCCGTTAGGGATAATTTGCAAACCCGAATCGAAAAGGTTTTGATGATTTTTAGCCCAAAATACAAAACAGACGACAGGCATAAATTGGATTATTTGGGCAAAACAGATGACGAGTTGATTGAAAAAATATTAAATCGTCTGATTCGGGCAGTTGCTGATGAACAAGTCCGCAAAAACATGGACGTAGAAGACGAAGTAGAAAATACGATTGCCAATTTATTGAGGGAAAAAGATGTCATTATTGAGGGGAAAAATAAAGCACTCGAGGAGAAAGAGAAAACAATTGAGGAGAAAGAGAAAACAATTGAGGCGAAAGAGAAAACAATTGAGGCGAAAGAGAAAAAATTAGCAGAGCAGGAATCTCTTATTGCAAAATTGCAACAAATGTTGAAAAATAAAGAATTATAGCACAATTTTCATAAAGTAAATCTTAATAATATGACACAAAGAATATACATTTTGCTTTTCATGGTGCTTATCATCGTCTCCGCTTGTGAAGACAAAACACCACCTGTTCCACCCGTAAATGTGCAAGATACGATTCCCACAAGAGACGATAACATGGCGTTAGGAAATCCGAGTAATGCTGCAACTGACCCGAGTAGCCCTAGTAACTATTTGATGGTCAAGCCGCAATTTGTACTTTCTTATAATAGTTCAAAAGGGGAAGCAAATTGGGCAAGTTGGCATTTGAGTCGTGCTTGGAAAGGAACGGCTGCACGTCAAGACGATTTTCGCAAAGACCCCGAATTGCCAAGCAATTTCTTCTCTCCAAGCTCAACTTCTTATTCAGGTTCGGGCTATGATAGAGGGCATTTATGTCCTTCTGATGACCGAGACGGCTCTATTGCAGACAATTCGGCTACCTTTGTTATGACAAATATGATTCCGCAAGCCCCAAATTTGAACCGAATTTCATGGTTAGCCTTAGAAGATTATGGACGAAAATTGGTTACGCAAGGCAACGAAATGTATATTGTCGCAGGCGGCTATGGCACAGGCGGCGTAGCAAGCAGCACAAGTAGCCTTGTAAACAGCATCAATAATGGGCAAATAGAAGTTCCTGCCTATACCTGGAAAATTTTGGTAGTATTGCCTGTGGGCAAAAATGACATAAGCAGAATTACCGCAGATACACGTGTAATTGCTGTTGCTATGCCTAATCGCTTCGATGTTAATGATTTGTCTTGGGGGAATTATCGAGTTTCCGTAGATGCGTTGGAGCAAAGTACAGGCTTAGATTTTCTTTCGGAAGTTCCTGTTGGTATTCAAGCAGCCATAGAATCAAAGGTAGATACAGGTCCTACAAATTAACATCTAATAATTCATGTTGCAAGCGATTTTCAATATTTTCTTGTTGAGAATCGCTATCAACATCTATTTGAACGCTTAGTATTTTAATCGTAATCACTTCTTTTTCAGCAGATAAGCTATTTTCTATTTCAAAAATAAACGACTTTGGGCTATCAAAATAGCGATATTGGGGATATATCAACACCATGTCTTTTATACCAAAACGAGTAGCATACGCCAACATTTGATACAAATCGGCGGATTGTATGTGATAATTTTTGCCTTTTTCAAGGCTTAATTTTTTATATTTAGCATCAATAATTCGTTTTTTAGGAATCAAAATATCGGGTTTCAATTGAAAAGCTGCTTCATTTGTCAAAAATTTTGTATGCTTTTTTGCTTGGGCAATGACTTTTATTCCTTTTTCTTTGCCTTTTGCTTGCAAAACCCCTGTAACAAAATCCTCAAAAAGTGATTCCATAGGGAAAAGAAAACAAAAATTACTTTTTTCGCTATCTGTGCCTGAAAATTGCTGCATAGAAAGAAAAAAATAACACATATCTAGTACATCTTGTAAAGCATCAAACATTCGCCCAAGTTGTACTTTTTTGCAATCTTCTGCCACACATCTTATGTCTGAAATATCTGAAAGTATAAATAAAATTTCTTGTAAAACCATTTCATTTTCAGCATTTTGACTCACAGAAAGCAACATTTTTGTAGTAGCTTTTACGATTTGATTAAACAAATTATCATATACAAAAGGTTGATAGGTACAGGTGAAAATATGTGGTTTCCCTTGTGCAAATTGTTGAGAAACATAATGAGAAAAGTCAATATTTCCCCTTAAAAAAGTCGTCTCTGTCATAACTTCTTCATATTGTTGATAAGGGCTGTTTAACAAAAGAGTTCGGGTATGTTGCGCAAAAAGATGGATAAAAACAGCTAACAAACTATCACAATTACTTGATTCAAAAGGTATTTTTTGAAAAGGGAAACGAAACCGCTTACTATAACTCAACCAATACATGAGGTTTTTGATGATATTTTGCTTTTCTGCAAGCGTAGGAAGATCATTTTTCGTAAATATTTTAGGATAAATTTCTATCCATTCCGACTCAAAATAAATAAAACCCACAAAGTTTCGAGCATTCAAACAATTGCCTTCTATTTGTAGAAACTGTTGTTTGCTATTTTCTTTTTTCTGCGTAGAAAAAGCATATTTTGTATGCCAAATAGTATGTAAAAACTCACTTAACTGATTAACATTAAGTGAGTTAGTTATTTGTATAGTTTGCCATTCATAAGCAATGTTTTTCATTACAATAGCCCTTCTTTTGTTGCATTTTCAATAATAGATATTACTTTTTCTAAGGGTATTTCTAACCATTCAGAAATATCTTCTGCACTTTTTCCTTTCTTATACAAGGAAATTACACTTTTTTCTATTCCTTTTTCTATTCCTTTTTCCATGCCTTTTTCCATGCCCTTTTCCATGCCCTTTTCCATGCCTTTTTTTAATCCTGCTTCCATTGCCTCATCATAGATATACTCCCTTTCATCGTCTAAAAAACGTTTGAACATAATCAAATCTTCTGCTTCCGTAGAAATATACGTTAATTCTTCTTTGTCTAAGTTGTTTTTAGCAATAAGACGCATCATTTCCTTAAAAATATCTTTACGCTGAAATTTCTGAAAATCGTTTTTCTTATTCGTTTTATTGCGTGTCTTCTCCGCAAATTCAAACCAATCATGATATTTGCTAAATTTCTCTTCTTTGACAATATTTTCTTGAAACATAAATATCAACCGATTTTTACGCAAAAAATCCAAACTTTTATGCTTATTTTCAAGGGTTTTTAAAATTCGTTCCCGAATTACTTTCAATTCCGTTATATCTTCTTTTTCCCACAATTTATGGTTTTCCAAAAAATCAATCGCAGTTTCTGGCGCAGTTGTATAAGCCACAAAATGATCGCTAAATTGCAAATCATCATCTACCATCCACACCAAAGTCAGCACAGGCTCCAACTCCTTGTAGTTCTTTCCCTTCGTTTTTGGGGAATTTGTCTTGACTTCTATTTTCTTTTCAGGCAGCTTTTCTAATTGCAAAACCGTTGATGCACAGTGATATAGATAAAAACGCCTTACAACATCTGGCTTGTACCATTGCTGCATGTCTATCACGATGTAAGAGCCTTTTATTTTGCAACGAAAATCAACCTCTACTCGTGCAGATTCATCTGTTAGAAATTTTGACCTTTCTAACAAAGTAATTTCTTCGATGGTTACATCTAAAAAATCCTCCAAAAAAGCCTTTGCAATATGTGTATGCGAAAATACTTTTTTGAAAAATCGGTCATAATTTAGTGGTGCTAAATACATTTTGACTGAATAATAAGTAAATATTGAGCAAAAATAATCATAAAAACAATAAATAGCAAATTATTTTACCGTAAAAGTTAAAGATTCCCATTCATTTGTGCTAATTTGATAGGGTAAATCGGCTTCATCAAAGGCAATATTCACTATTTTTTTTATCGTAATTCCTTTTTTATCTGTATAAAAATACTCTTCCAAAAGCGGAATAATATGATGATTAATTATTTTTGCCCAACTAAAATCTTTTTTCATAAATTCGGAATGTCCTATCAAAAAATCTTTGCCTTTTCTTGCCAAAATTTCTTTGTTCAAACTTTGCAAAAATATACGCCCCTTTTCATCTACAAAATTTTCATATATCGGCGGCATAAACTCAAAAACAAAACGGCGGCGTAATGCAATGTCTAACAAGGCAATAGACTTATCAGCAGTATTCATAGTGCCAATGATATAAACATTTTTAGGCACACAAAAAAGGTCGCCAGAAGGCAAAGTAAGTCGCATTTGATGTTCATTTCCCCACCTTTTGTCATCTTCAATTAGCGTTATCAATTCCCCAAAAACACGAGAGATATTTGCCCGATTAATTTCATCTATAATCAATACATGATTTTGCAATGTGTCATGTAATGCCTTAATTGTCAGCTTTTTAAATATGCCTTCTTTTTTCTCAAACTTCAAAATCTTGGCAGAAACATCAGGCTTTATGCCTTCTACAAAATCCTCATAACCATAGTTTTGATGAAAGGTTACAAAGACAATTTTTCCAGTTTCCAATAAATCATCATAGCGTTTCTTTAGCTTTGCATAGTCATTTTTATGGTTTTGAAAGAAAACATTATCGGCTATTTCCACCGCTTTTGAAATGGTAGAATAGGTTTTTCCTGTTCCCGAAGGACCATACAAAATCTGATTCAAAGGAAACATATTATGCTGATACACAGGCTTTTCTTCTTCAACATGACTTGATACTTCTTCCGTTTTTATTTTTTTGTCCATATCTCTTTTCAGACGCAAGGCATAAATGGCATTTTCTCGTTTTTCTGCCCATGCTAATACCCTTAAAATCAAGGCATTAAAATCTATATTCGTTATATTTGTTTCAAAAATGGGATTCTCTTGCCAACCTTTTTTCCGCATTTCTTTTAGCACTTCTTCTGGCTGAAAAGTAGCTACCTTATAATTATCCTCCCAAAAAACAACTTCTCTTTTGGCATCAAAATAAAAATCTTTATGCGACATAACATACTCAAAATCCTCTTTTTTGTTTTCCTTTTGAGGCGAAATAGAAAAATAGGGTACATAATTTTTTTGATAGAAACCTACTTTTATCAAAAATTCGCTTGTATTTTGTTTAAATAGAAAACCTTCTTTTTGCTTGATAAACAGCCAATTAGCTATTTCTGTCTTAGTTTCTAAGGCAGAAAAATAATTTTGTAAGGCTTGTATAAATTGGTTTTGATTCATTTTTTACACTAAATTCATTAAATCTACCACTTTCAAAGGTGTTTCAGCCATAAAACCCTCCCCGTATTTTGCGCCAATAATATGACCTGTATTGTGCGCACGACTTTGGAAAAAATCCCAAAAATCAGGGGTAGAAATATAGGTTTTAGGTTCTGTACTGTTAGGGTCATAAAACTGCGATTTATGCGCTCCCACAGATGCCATTTTCTGCGCATAAAAATCGCTAATATCTATCACAAAATCGGGCATAAGATTATGGTCTTGTATGTAATGAAAAAATCGTTTAGGTCGCCAATTTTCTTGTTTCATATCTTGATAAACGGTTTCTACTTTGATTAAACCACTCATAAACAGAGCATTGCGTACCAATCTTGCTCCCTTGCCATGGTCGGGATGTCTATCTATAATCGCATTACACAAGACGATTTCAGGTTGATATTTGCGAATGATTTCGATAACTTTGTATAAATGTACCTCATCTTCTAAGAAAAAACCATCTCTAAAACAGAGATTTTCTCTTACATGAACGCCCAGAATATGTGCAGCATGTTCTGATTCCTTGTCTCTAATTTCAGCCGTTCCACGAGAGCCTAATTCGCCTCTTGTAAGGTCAATGATGCCAACTTTTCTGCCTTCGGACACCAATTTTGCAAGCGTACCGCCACACGACATTTCTACATCATCGGGGTGCGCCCCAAATGCCAATACATCTAATTTCATTTGCTAAACATTAAGTGAAGAGAATATTTCATTTTTCATGACAAAATTAAGGAAAATATAGACATAAAAAGGTTCATCTTCAAAATATTGTCTAATTTGTTGCAGTACATTTTTTCAAGCAAAGAAATAAAATGTTTATTTTTGCGCTTAGTGAACGAAAAAACGGCATTTTGGGGCAGAAAATCTATTTTTTCCCCTTTATGAGTAATAATTTCATGCCTTTTTCGACTAAAAACACAAGATTGCTATAAAATGAAAAAGAATAAATATAAAAAGTGGATATGGGCTGCTGTTGCCATTATTTTGGTAGGTGCGGGTGCGATGTATGCCAAAAGTAAGCAAAAAAAAGTGCTTACAACGGTGGAAACAACTTTGGCAGAAAAACGAAGCATTTTTGCAAGAGTTACCGAGTCGGGTACGATTCAGCCTACGGTAGAAGTGCCTGTTGCGCCTGATGTTTCGGGCGAAATTGTAGAATTGTACATCAAAGAAGGGCAATATGTCAAAAAAGGACAACTCTTAGCCGTTATTCGCCCTGACAACTATCAGGCGGCTTTGGAGCAATCGCAGGCTGCTGTCAATTCGGCAAACTCCGATTATTTGCAAGCGCAAGCAAGCCAGGAGCAAATCAAAGTCAATATTCGTCAAGACTCTATCAGCTTGGCAAGGGTTCGCAAAATGCGTGATGACAAAATCGCTTCGCAAGTAGATTTTGAGAATGCACAACTCAAATATAACTTATCCCTTTCGCAACTTTCGGCTTCGCAATACACGATTCAAGCTGCGTTTTATCGCATGAAATCGAGTGAGGCATCGCTCAAACAAGCACAACAAAACCTCAATCGTACCAATATTTATGCCTCTATGGACGGCACAGTTACTTTGTTAAATGTGGAAGTAGGACAGCGTGTGGTAGGAACGATGCAAATGGCGGGTACAGAAATGATAAAAATTGCCGATTTGTCGAGTGTAGAAGTTGTGGCGGAAATCAATGAAAATGAAATTGTAAACATTCATTTAGGCGATTCAGCCTTGGTTGAGGTAGATGCTTTTGCTAATAAAAAATTCTTTGGCAAAGTTACAGATATTGCGTATTCTGCTTCAAAAACGGGCTTAGGAAGTAGCGATCAGGTTACGAGTTTTCAGGTAAAAGTGAAAATTTTGCCTGCTTCTTATCAAGAAATGATGAAAAGTAAGGGCGAAATTTCTGCAACATCGGCAAGTCCTTTTCGCCCAGGCATGAGTGCTTTGATGGAAATTTATACAGATAGAGTGATAGATGTGGTTTCTGTACCTTTGCAAGCCGTTACTTTGCACCACGAACCCAAAAAAGAAGAACAAACGAAAGGTGGATTTGGTCCGCCTGACGATGAAGCTCCTAAATTAGAGGAAGCACAAAAGCCTAAAAATGATAATGTTCCTAAAAAAGAAGTGGTTTTTGTCTATGAAAATGGAAAAGTGAAAGAAGTTCCTGTAAAAATTGGTATTTCTGATGATGACTATATCGAACTGAAAGATGGCGTAAGTGTAGGCGCAAAAATTGTGATTGGTCCTTATTCGGTTTTGACAAAAGAGTTGCAAGATGGCATGGAAGTGCAGGAAAAAGGCGCAGAGGTAAAAAAAGAATAGCTTAGTTGCTTGCAAATTTGCCAAAATAAGCAGTAATTTGTCTTTGAAAAATGCAAAACAAACCTAATCCGTACAAAAATGCCATTTAACAAACACAAAGACAGTATTGCCATCACAATTCCGCATTTTGAGATGAAAAAAAGTGCGGACATTTTTGGCGGCGTAAGTGAGCCATATATTATTTCTATTGCCATAGACGAGGCGGGGCTGTCTGTTCCTGCCTCAAACATTCATTTCAATACCTTTGCTTTTCCCAATGTTAAAAAACTGCAACAAGTGAAATTTGGCGGCGTAGGAAGAATGATTTATGGACCACAAAACCCCGGAAAATTTGTTTCTTATAGCATCTTATTCATGGAAAGTGATAGCGATGTGCGGGAAACAGGCAAAAATTTGGAAGAAATTTTTGCCTCTCCCGCAGCAAAAGTCGTAACAAATGCACTCGCAGTCGCAAATCCTACCTACGCAGTTGTTGCAAATGTAGTAGCGCAATTAGGCATTTTGGTGGGCAAAATGATGAAAAAAAACAAAGATGATGAGTTGTTTCGTATAGAAGGTACGCTGTTGCGAGACACGAATCCGCCGTATTATATCGGTGATTCGTTTGAATCTTTTAACAAATTTATTGCATGTCCTGTGAATGTGATTCCTTTGGTAGAAGATGAAAGTAATGACAGAGGCATTGAGAATGAGCGGCTTTTGGTGTATGGAAATGTCCCACAAACGATGATGATTGAACATGTAAGTAGTTGAAAATTAATAGTTAAAAATTAATAATTAAAAATTAATAGTTAGTATAAATTACCAATTACTTAATAGCTTTTCTTTAATAGCATTTTCAAGTAATTATACTTTTCTCTATGGTGCTTCGGCTTTAGCCGAAGAGTATATAAAATATTTGTATTATGGATAATATATATTTTACAACTCATTGATTTTTAAGGGGAAATAAGTCTAATACTAACATATTTTCTAAACGCATCTAATAAAACTACTTGAACATGAAAAATTTCTTTTATATCACAGTTATTTTATTCCTATATTCTTGTGGAAAAGTGCAAGAGCCTTCTGTCAAAACCTTGAAAGAGGTCAATATTTTGGCACAAACCGATTCGACCCTTCAACTTGCGGCTATTTTGGTGATGCACAATCCCAATAGTTTTGAAATTCCTTTGACACAAGCCGACTATTCTATCTCTATTCATGGAAAAAAAGTAGGGGCTGGTAAAGAAGAAAATTTGCCGCCTTTGACAAAAGAAGGTGATACAGACCTAAAACTTAGCCCAACCCTTCAACTTGCGGTATTTTCGGAGCTTATAAGCACTTTGCTAACTGAGCAAGAAACGGAAATTGTGATAGATGGAAAATATTCTTTTTCGGTTTTGGGACAAAATGTGCCTATTTCTCAAGTCCAAAAAACGAAGGTGAATATCCAAGAATTGATGAGAAAATATATATCTGCCGCCATGCAAGGCAAGAAAAATGGCATGAAGGTAGAAAATGTAAAAATTGGCAAAGCGGATTTACTCCAAACGCTTGTGCTTGCCGATTTAAAATTTACGAATACGCTCCCCTTAGATTTTACGATTCAAAAAATGCAGCTTGATATTTTTCCTCCTGAAAAAGAAAAGCAAAATATTAAATTGGGCGAATGGCATTTGAACCAAGTACAAAAAATTGTGCATGGTCAAGAAGTAAAAATCCCTATCGAAATAAAGGTATCAAACATGGCACTTTTGACTACTATGCCCGATATTTTGAGCAAAAAAGCCAATCAGTCGCTTTTTGTGAAAGGAACAGCCGAAGTGATGATGGGAAAAAACACGTTTAATGTGCCGATTGAGCAAATTGTAACATTGTAAAAAAATATTTTGTTATAATTACATAGTCAAAAATTGTATTTCATTTTTAGATAAAAAAAATTTGGAAAATATGAGAGAACTTTCATAACTTTGCGTGTGAAAGTTCTTGAAATCATAGATTACAGATATTTCCTTACAACACTTTTAAAAGTATAGTCTAAAAGAATTTCTGATGGCAATTTTTTGCATAAAAAACTATTATACATAAAATATCAACTATTTAATTTTTAAACAATCCATATTTATTTTTTATGAACAAAGCCTTATTTTTATTATTTTCGTTCCTCTTTCTATTTGTAGGAACACCCAGTTTTGCCGGTTCACCACAGCAGCAAAACAATTCTGCGATTACTGAGTGGGTAAAGGAATCTCCTGCACCCAAAGTAAAAAAGAAAAATATTTTCAAAAGAGTAGCAGATGATGGTAAAACCATAGCAATCATTTCCTACATAACACTTGTTGGCTTTATTATCGCCATTGTCATGCATGGTAGCAACAAAACTTCTTTAGGAAGTTTTCACTTAGCACAAACAATGGGACTTATCCTTACCGGACTTGTTTGCGGCATTATACCTATCGTGGGGTGGATATGCTCAATTGCGGTATTTATAATGTGGATTATGGGACTTATTAGTGCGATAAAAGGGGAAGAGAAACCTGTATTTTTATTAGGAAATCTTTACCAAAAATGGTTTGGTGGATTATTCGACTAAATAAAATCTGCTACCTTTTTTCGCATATTGTGCAATAAAAAGAGGCTGTTACCAAAAGTAGCAGCCTCAAATATTTTAGATAACATTAAGATATTGCTTAAAACCAACCCAAACCGCCACCTATACCTAATAGTATATACAATAGAACTAGTAGGAATACCAATAATAGATATCCTACACCTGCCAAAATACCTGTCCAAGCCCAACCTTTACCTCTTTCTCCGTTCTTTTTGATTTGAATGAGTCCGATAACGCCTAATACGAGTGCAGATAGAGGAATAAGCCAGCCAATAAATGGAATAAAGAGACCAATGAGAGAACAAAGCCCTAAAATTCCGCCGATTAAGGCAAAGATATTTACCTTACCGTCTTCTGTACGTAGTATCTTATTCATCGTATCTTCCAATTTTTTGATAAGAAGAGGCTTAGGAGAAGGAGAGACTACTTGTTTTTGTGGTGAATGCGCAAGCTCAATACTTGCGTTTTGCTTTTTAGTAAGGGGCGAGGCGTTGCCTGCAAGCCCATAAACAGAGAATAAAAGTGTAAATACACTTAGTAGGAAAAAGTTTAAAAGTTTCATAAAATAGTAATTTATTATAATGATTCACAAAACTAATGACTATTTTTCAATGTATCAAATATTTTAATTCATTTAATTAAATCAAAATATTTATTATCGTTAGAATACTTGATAATTAGGTTATTATATATATATATTTACAATAAAAATATATTATACCGCTATTTTATGGTAAATATAATGATACGTTAAAGGTTTAAGCGTAAAAGGGAATCATAAAAAATCAATGCTTTCCCTCAAAATATCTTGAACTATACGCTTTTACATTCCCCCAAAAGCAGCCAAAAACTTGTTATTATTCTTGTAATGTATGGGTTCTGACAACATTCTCACAAAATCCATAAGCGGTAGTAGCAAAAAAAAGCCGCCGAATGTAAAAGCATACGCCATAATAAGCCAAGGACTACCGCCCATTACTACCCGATGAACGCCAAGACTGCCTGCTAATACACAAAGAAAAATGGCTAAAACGGTCATACTCTCTGGATTTTTCGCTTTTTTTGTGATACTTTTTGTAATCGTTTGATGTACAACAGCATTTTTAGCAGTAGGCTGCAAAACACCTGCTTTGACAGGGTTTAGCAAAGTTATTAGACAAAGAAACAGCAAAGAAATAAATGTTTGTATGGTCATAAAAATGTGTTTTATCTCACAAAAATGCACTTTTTTTCGTAGCTGTCCTAAAAAAAATAAAAAAAACTAAACATTTTTTTTACTATCTCAAATAAATCCCTTATATTTGAAGTGAAAATAACTTATATTCATTAACTTATTAAAAATTTCTATTATGACAAAACTTCAAACTTTGGTCTTTTCATTGATTACATTCTTGTTTATCAATGTATTAGGTGTAAACACTGTACAAGCAGGCGCACCTATTCCTGTGAATGCAACAAGTACGAGCTTTGCTACCGCAACAACTTCTGCACCTGTTACCAAGCAAAAACAAACTGCTCGTAAGCCATTGAGAAAACACGTAGATACGGTAGTTGCAGCTATTGTTGGCTTTTTTATTCCTTGTTTAGGTCTTTATTTGTATGAAGGAAGCATCACCAAACGTTTTTGGATTGCTTTGGTACTTCAACTTTTGGTGTTTACTTGGCTTATCGCAAGTATTTATGCTTTAGTTGTTATCTTAGGTGGTAAATAAGCATTTTTCTCTCAAAAATACATGAGGCTGCTCCAAAAGGGCAGCCTTTTTTATACACCCTATTATCAAAATAATATTCCATTATCTGCGTTTTAATGTGCAATATGGCATATATTTGTCGTTTTATACTACATTGATAAAATGAAATCATATTTTTTATTGTTATTTTTGTTCATTTTGAGTGGCTTAATGGCGCAAAATGAAAAACCTGCGGACTTTGGCATCAAATCCAAAAAAGCCTTGAATTTATATTTGGAAGGACGTGAACAGGTACGATATAGAGACCACAAAAAGGCTGCAGAACTTTTTTTGGAAGCGATAAAATTAGAGCCTGATTTTGCGGCGGCAAATTATAGTCTGGGCGAAGAATATTGGCTATTGCGCAAATATGCCGAATCTTTGCCTTATTTGGAAAAAGTGGCGGCATCGCCTCGTGCGGGCAGTTTTCCTACGATTTATTGCTTGTTCCAAAGGGGCAAGAGCTTACCTTGATGCGGCAAATAAAAACTATCCAAAAGCCAAGTTTGCAGCGGCAGAAATTAAGCACCCTGTTAAGTTTGTGCCACAAAATTTGGGAAGTAGCGTAAATACCGCAGGAGAGGAATATCTTCCTTTTCTAACGGCTGATGACAAAATTTTGTTATTTACCTCACAACGTGCCGAAAATTTGGGCGGCTATAATGCAGAGTCTCGTAGTTATATGGAAGATATTTATACTTCCGAATTTAAGGACGCACAATGGACTGAGGCAAAAAGCTTGGGCGCACCTATCAATACAGATTTGGACGAGGGGGCGGCAAGTATCACGCAAGATGGGAGAATCGTATTTTTTGCAGCAGATTATCCCAGTGGTTTTGGCGGATACGATATTTATTATACCGTTTTGCTCAATGGAAAATGGACTCGTCCCGAAAACTTAGGACCAAATGTTAATTCAAATGCTTGGGATTCGCAACCTTTTTTGTCGCCTGATGGTAAGACCTTGTATTTTTCTTCTAAACGGATTGGCGGCTTGGGCGGACATGATATTTGGTATTGCAAATGGGACAATCAAAAATGGTTGCCCGCCAAAAATATCGGGAAACCCATCAATACAGGCGGTGATGAACAATGTCCTTTTATTCATGCTGATGGCGAAACCATGTATTTTGGCTCAAACTTTCACCCAGGTTTTGGCGAAAACGACCTTTTTGTAACGCAACTTGTCGCAGATTCGGGCTGGATACAACCCAAAAATTTGGGCTATCCTATCAATACCCCTGCCGATGAGGGCAATATTTTTGTCAATACAAAAGGAACAAGGGCATTTATCGAATCTCGCAGAGAAGGCGGTTTTGGCGGCATGGATTTGTACGAATTTGGTATGGACCCCGTCATTCGTCCCAAAATTTCGACTTTTTTGCGAGGTGTAACAAGAGATAGTTTAACAAAAGCCCCGATTGCGGCAAACATAAAACTCATAGATGTAGCTACAGGCGATACGGTGCGCACCATGACTGCGGGCAAAAATGATGGCAGATTTTTGATGAGTTTGCCGATGAATAAGGAATATGCAGCTTTTGCAGAAGCAAACGGCTATATGTTTTCAAGTCAAAATTTTTACCTAAAAGATTTGCCTGAATATGTGTATTTTGACATCATTATAGATATGATGCCGATTCCTGCAAAACCTGCGCTTGCTTCAACGCCTGTATCAACCCCCGAAACCCCTGTGGTAATGGTGCTACGCAATGTGTTTTTTGGTACAGGAAGTTATGAATTAAAACCGACTTCTTTTATAGAATTAGCTGTTTTGTTAAACTATTTAGAAAAAAATCCTCGCCTCAAAATTGAGATACAAGGACATACGGATAATATTGGTAATGAGACAAGTAACTTAGTATTGAGTCAAGAAAGAGCAAATTCTGTGGCTGCCTATCTCATCACAAATGGCATTTCATCTGAACGCATTACGGCTATGGGCTATGGCGAAAGTCAGCCGATTTCCACAAATGATACGGCAGAAGGACGTGCGCAAAATAGAAGGACAGCATTTAGAATTGTGGAATTTTAGGCTTGTTTTTGATTAATTTTAAGAAAATTATACTTTCATGTATCAAAAAAACGTTTTTTTGATACATGAAAGTATTTTATGTGTACCTTTATACTCATTTTTAACATTATCTCAAAATGACAACAATCAACAAACATTTCTTTTTCCTGCTATTAGGATTGGGGTTCACTACTGCAACACAAGCACAAAGTGATGATTACCGCAAAGTGATAAAGGACATTATGTCGCAATCCGTAGAAGTAGTAGATGAAATCATTGAAGCAGGGCTTGAAGTCGTGCGTTTAGAATATGATTTG
>JAAFHL010000080.1:0-389 GCA_013298365.1 Bacteroidota bacterium
TGTCAAAAGGTTTTAGCTTACATTCTACATACGAACCCTATACAGAACTTTCTTTTGATACACTTTCTTCGGGGGAAAAGCATTTTTTGCGTTTATTGTGTAGTATTTTAATGGTTTCGGAGGAATTTACCTTGTTTTTGATAGATGAACCCGAAATTTCGCTTGATGTAGAATGGCGCAGAAAATTGCTCAAAACATTTTTAACTTTAGGCAAAAATAAAAACTTGCAATTTATCATTGCAACACATTCCTTAGAATTATTGGCTTCATATCGTGAAAATATCGCTCAACTCAAACATAAGCCTATAATTACGCATGAGCAAATATAATTTCACCTATCAAGAACAAATAACTTTATACACCCTAAAACCACATTTACGCACAATATA